>QQUM01000447.1 GCA_008501545.1 Calditrichota bacterium | reverse complement strand
TGCCCTCTCATTATATGGTTGGTACACGGGCATGGTTTATATTATGGCAATTCCCGGTGGAATCCGGGCGGATAAAATTTGGGGACAAAAAAATGCTGTAATGATCGGCGGATTTTTCATCATCCTTGGTCATGCGTTTTTAACCATGCCTTCAGTCTGGACCTTTTGGGCAGGTCTCACCTGCATCGTTCTTGGTGTAGGGAGTTTGAAACCGAACATTTCAACATTGGTTGGTGGACTGTACGCAGAAGGTGATATCCGTCGTGACAAGGGATTTACAATTTTCTACATCGGCATTAACATTGGTGCTCTCCTTTCGCCGCTTTTGGTTGGCTATATTGGCGAAAATATCGGCTGGCGCATCGCTTTCGGGCTTGCAGGTGTTGGTATGTTTTTTGGCCAGATTATCTATTTTATGGGTTTGAAACATCTTAAAGGCATAGGCGAAGCACGATCATCAAATGCTGCACACGTCAAAGTAGATCACAGCAAGCCGTTGACCAAGATAGAAAAAGACCGCGTGGTTGTGCTACTGATTTCATTCCTTATCATCATCATTTTCTGGGGTGCATTTGAGCAGGCTGGTGGTTTGATGAATATCTATGCAAAAGAAAAGGTTGACCGCATCTTTTTCGATTGGGAGATGCCTGCAAGCTGGCTGCAGTCAGCAAATCCATTTTTTATCATTATTTTTGGAACGCTGGTCGCCAATTTCTGGATGAAACGTTCAAAACTGAAAAAAGAGGTTTCCGCTATTTATAAAATGGCCATTGGCACCATGATCATGGGTTCCGGATTCCTGATGATGAACGCTGCCTCCATCCAGTTTGAAAACACAGGAACATCCGCTGTTTATTGGTTGCTGCTTGCGTACCTCCTCCACACGATTGGAGAACTATGCGCTTCGCCGGTTGCACTCTCATTCATCACAAAACTTGCACCGGTTAAATACGCATCTATTATGATGGGTATTTATTTTGCCGCCACCGGACTGGGCAACATACTTGCCGGCCAGTTGGGTGCACTTTCGGAGCAAGCCGGCGAATTTCAGATTTTCTCGGGAATCTTCATATTCACAACAATTTTCGGTCTTTTGCTCCTGACCCTGTTGAAAAAACTAAAAACAATGACCCATGGTGCAGAGGACGATCGGGTCGAAGAAACAGCCTAAGGGCATTTGTGATTAAGTTTGCAAAGTTTACCATTCCGGTCGTTTTATATGGCCGGAATGTAGCTTCTTTTTCATAATCAATCGTCCTGCGAAAATCACAGATAAGGCGCGGTTTTAAACTCCTACCTGTAAAACATAAACATCCGAATACGCATATTTTATGCAACCGAATTTCAAACTGAAGTTTCGATTTCACCTAACGAGCAAAACATAAGATAAATCAGAAAAATCAATAACAAATAAAACTGCTATCTGAAAAGGAATCCCGATGAAACACCACCCGAAAGGCCTTTACATTCTCTTCTTTACGGAACTATGGGAACGGTTTAGTTATTATGGCATGCGCGCCATACTCGTTTTGTATGTCATCGCAAGTTCGCAGGGTGCCAATCCGGGTCTCGGATGGGCCGAGGGCGATGCACTCGCACTTTACGGCTGGTATACGATGCTGGTCTACGTAATGTCGATCCCCGGCGGAATTTTGGCAGACCGGTTGTGGGGCCAGAAAAAAATGGTGTTCATCGGTGGAATACTCATAATTGCCGGGCAATTTGTTTTGGCCATAGATTCCCTGTTCGCATTTTATACCGGTCTGGCTCTGGTTGTCCTTGGCGTTGGCGGTCTCAAACCGAATATTTCCACAATGGTTGGTGGCTTGTACAGAGAAGGCGACGTTATGCGCGATAAGGGATTCACAATTTTTTACATCGGAATCAACATTGGTGCGGCAACGGCGCCGCTTCTTGTTGGATACATCGGTGAGACGATCGGCTGGCACTATGGATTCAGCCTTGCAGGCTTCGGTATGATTTTCGGGCAGGCTGTTTATCTTTGGGGTCAGAAACACCTGAAAGGCGTTGGCGATTATGTTCCACCCGTCGAAATTGCGGGCAGCAAAAAGAAATCCCATGCCCCATTGACAAAAATTGAAAAAGACAGAGTCGTTGTCCTGTTTATTTCCTTCCTCATCGTCATCATGTTTTGGGGCGCCTATGAGCAGGCCGGCGGTTTACTTAATATCTATACAAAAGAAAAGCTCAATCGCGTTGTCATGGGTTTTGAGATACCAGCCAGTGTTTTTCAAGCGTTGCCGGCTATCTATGTCATTCTTTTGGGAACGATCGTTGCAACTTTTTGGGTAAAGTGGCAGGAAAGAGGACGCGAAGCATCCTCTCTCTTCAAAATGGCTGTCGGCATTATGATTATGGGAAGCGGGTTTCTGTTCATGGTCGGTGCATCCATCGATGCAGCAGCTTCAGCCGATGGCAAAGCGGCCCTTTATTGGCTCTTTGGCGCTTACTTCCTTCATGTTGTCGGTGAGCTTTGTGCATCGCCGGTTGCACTGTCGTTCATCACGAAACTGGCACCTGCAAAGTATGCTTCGATCATGATGGGTATTTATTTCGCTATGACCGGCCTGGGAAACAAATTGGCTGGCATGATAGGTGAAGCGGCTGCGGATGCCGGTGAAAAAACAATCTTCTTCGGCATTACTTTTTTTACCGTCGGTTTTGGCTTGCTGTTGCTCATCTTTTTAAAACGTCTCAAAGCGCTTACCCATGGTGCGGAGGATATAATTCCACAAGATGCAAGTTGACCCGGATTATTCCGGCACATAATTAAATAAAAAAATGAAACTTAGCCAGGTGCGACGCACTTCTTTCCGATAGGCCTGCAATTCTCTGAGTATGCTTGGAAATTCCGGTATGAAGTGCGTCGCACCTATTGGAGACATAAAATGAAACGCTTTCTCTCTTTCGTGCCATTGTTTTTCCTGCTTGCCTGTGGTGAGAAACAAGATATGGCCACAGTTT
>QQUM01000401.1 GCA_008501545.1 Calditrichota bacterium | reverse complement strand
TAAATCTTAATTGTATTCGATTGGAAGGTTTCTGGGGAAAGAATCATAAATTATACGACCTCTGCGACCAGAACGGCATTTTGATGATGGTTGGGTGGAGTTGCCACTGGGAGCATGAACAATACCTGGGCAAACCCATTGATGAACGGTTCGGTGGTGTCACCGAACCGGATGAAATTGAACTTGTGGCAACTTCGTTCCGTGACCAGGTATTATGGCTGCGAAACCATCCGGCAATTTTTTGCTGGACGCTGGCCAGTGATATGGTGCCCCATCCCGATCTTGAATCACGCTACATTGAAACCTTGCAATCCGGCGAGCCAGCACGTCCCGAATTGAACTCTACAGGCGGTGTCGGCAGTGAACAGGCGATCGTCACCAGCACAGTCATTGAAAGTGATATTACCGGCTCATCCGGTTTGAAGATGTTGGGACCGTATGCCTATACACCGCCCATCTATTGGTACACGGATAAACGTCTCGGTGGTGCCTATGGATTCAATAGCGAAACCTGCCCCGGCGCCAACGTGCCGCCCATCGACAGCCTGCGAAAAATGCTCGACGACAGCAAAATATGGCCAATAAATGAAGTATGGGATTTTCATGGCGGGCGCAACAGTTTTGCCACCCTCGATCGCATCGTCGAAGCGATAACAAAGCGGTATGGCGCAATCAAATCTGTTGAAGATTTTGCCTTCAAAGCACAAATTTTAAATTACGAATTGATACGCCCGATGTTCGAAGCATTTCAGATCAATCATCCTCGCGCAACAGGTATTATTCAATGGATGCTCAACGCAGCCTGGCCAAAGACTTCGTGGCAATTGTATGATCATTATTTACGGCCCAATGGTGCGTTTTTCGGTGCAAAAAAAGGCTGTGCACCGCAAAAACTGGTCTATAATTACGGTGATGGCGATGTGTATTTTGTCAATGAAGGGATGATGGACCATACAGCAAAAATCGCATGGATACGCCAATTTGATACAGCATCACAGCTCATACTTGAAGAAACCGTCAGGATTAAGCCGAACAGCCCAACCGGCCATATTTTCCGGTTGAAACGCCCCACAAAACTAACTTTTCTGGATTTACGATTACTGGATGGTGATTGCACGGAATTGCATGACAATTTTTATTGGCTTGCAGCCACGCCGGATGTACTCGACTATGGGGCGAAATTTGATGATTGGGCTTTTTATACACCAACAAAATCCTTTGCCGATTTAACCAAATTGTTGGCGATGCCGAATGCAAAAATCGACATCGATTCAGAGCTCGACGAAAATGATGCGGGCATTGAGATGGCAGTCACTATATCGAATCCGGGAGAGCATCTCGCTTTTTTTATCGAGTTGCATGCGATCAATTCCAGTACAAAAGCCCACATTTTACCCGTCAACTGGCGTGATAATTATATCAGTTTATTGCCTGGTGAAAAACGAACGCTTCAAGTAAATTTTCCCCGGTATGCGCTTGGGGATGCAAACCCTGAAATAGTTATAAATGGTTGGAATTCAGGTGCTAATTAAAATTTAATTCAGATGAATAAGGAGATAAAAAAATGAGCAATTTAGCCATCAAGGGTGGCACACCAATTCGGGAAAAAAGCAAGAATCCGTGGCCGAAATGGCCGGTTTGGGACAAAGCAGAAGAGCGAGCACTATTGGAGGTGCTGCACAGTGGCGTATGGTCGTATAACGGACCGAAGGAAGTGGAATTCAATAAAAAATTTGCCGCGTATACTGGGAGTAAATATGCCCTTTGCGCTGCCAACGGCACAGTGACTTTGCAGCTGGCCCTGGAAGCCTGTGGCATCGGGTTGGGCGATGAGGTTATCGTACCTGGCCTTACGTGGCAGGCAACAGCTGCTGCGGTTCTCGATGTCAATGCAACACCCATCCTGACCGATGTTGATGCACGCACATGGTGTATCGATCCAAACGAAATTCGCAAAAATATCACCGCTGCGACAAAAGCTATCATTCCGGTGCATCTCTATGGTTGCATGGCCGACATGGACGCGATCAAAGCAATTGCAGAAGAGCATGAGCTGTTCATCATCGAAGATTGCGCCCACAAGCACGGTGGCGAATGGAACGGCGTGAAAGCCGGCGCTATCGGGGATATTGGCAGTTTCAGTTTCCAGCTTTCAAAAACGATGACCGCAGGCGAAGGCGGGGCCCTGACGACAAGTTCCGATGAATTAGCCGAAAAACTGGATGCTTTGCGCAATTGTGGCCGCCGTCCCGAAGCAGAAGAAGCCGAAGCCGACAAAGGTGCAGGCGTTTATGGTGATGATGGCAATTTTATACAGTCAGGAAATTTCCGTATCACTGATTTTCAAGCTGCACTGTTGGTGGAAGGCTTGCGTCGCTTGCCGGAGCAAAACGATTTGCGTGAAAAAAATGCGGCTTACCTGAACGGTTTACTCGCCGATGTGGCAGGCATCGAACCGATGTACCATGATCCACGGGAAACGAAAAAAGCGTTTTTTAACTACGCATTCCGCTATAACAGTGATGCATTCGATGGGCTGCCTGCCGATAAATTTCGCCAGGCTTTGGAGGCAGAATTAGATTGTACAATCGAATCTTCCTATGAACCGTTGAATAATTGTTCGCTTTATCGACCACATACAAAACCGGCGCGCCACAATTTGAGCCGCCATTACTGGCAGAAAATTGATCCGGAAAAAACATCCTTGCCGGTTTGTGAGAAAGTATTTGCCGACCAGGCTGTTTGTTTCCATCATTTGGTTTTGATGGACGACGAGAAAGCAATGGATCAAATCGTAGATGCTATTGAAAAAATTCGACAACATGCCCATGAACTCGTTGATGTTTCAGAGGTGGTCTAGGCATGCAGAAGAAAGTACGCGTTGCGCTCATCGGCGCCGGCTTCATCGCACATTATCACGCAAAAGCATTGCTGGCGCTGGAAAATGTGGAAATTGCCGCGATCTGCGACAAATCAATCGAAAGGGCA
>QQUM01000462.1 GCA_008501545.1 Calditrichota bacterium | reverse complement strand
GTGGTCGGGACCGAAATAATGCCAGTCATCTTTCAGCATGCGGATGGCGCCTGTCGTCGTACCAATCCAGAGATCGCCATCAAAACCTTTGGTGATGCAGGTTGTGTTTTCGTAGGGCAGGCCGTCTTTACCTTTTAAGGTGGTAAGTGCCGCACCACGCAATACGGCTAAACCCCGGTCGGTGCTAATAAATAAACGGCTGCCAAAGCTGAGCATGTCACGCGTCTGTCGCGACGGCAGCGTTCCCCAGTCGATGAAATCACGATTGACAATTTTACCATCAAACAAAGCCAGTTCGCCCGGTCGCAGAATATAAAGTGTACCGGTGTAGGAAGTGATACCGGCGACAGGGCCAATTTTTACCGGATCGGCCAGAATCTGCGTACCGTCTTCCATCATCATAGTGGTGTTGCTGGTGTAATAACCGCCTTCCGGTTCAATGTTTACGAGCTTGTCACCTTCGAGCCGGTAGATGGCATCGCGTGTGGCGGCATGCAATGCGCCCTGGTGCATGCAGAGATCAACAAATTTCTGTTCATCGAGATTCTGCCATTTTTTACCATTAAATCGGAAAAGACCATCATCGGACAGCGCCCACAAGCTGCCATCAAGCGTCATCAGCTTTTTCACATTTGCCGGCGCAGATGTGACTGCCGCAAGACTTTCCTTCTCCAGTTTGAAAATAGTTTTGTCGACAACAGCGAAACAACTGCCATCGAAGACCGCAATGGCCGTAACCGGTTGGTCGGTTTTGATTTTCTGTCCAGATTCCTGTAAATAGACATCATCAGCGGCTGGTTTCCATAAATGTTTCTCAGAGTTTTGTTGACCTGCATTAAGAACTGTTAAAAACATGAAGATGGATACGATTACTTTGGATGAAGTAATCCTGAATGATTTCATGGCATAGTTCCTTTTTTTGTAGTGAGTTTAATATGCGATTTCTCGTCATCTGACAGACATTATACAACTAAAGCGAAGGCGTCCCGCCGAGCGTCACAAATGTTGTCCTCGGCGGGACGCCTTCGGACTAGAGCAAAAATTGTCCGTATTTTTTATGGCAATCGCTTAAATTTCATTGCAACATCAGCAATATCATTTTCAACCAAAACAGATTGCTGTTCACTCGCCTGCATCACCCCATCGATGTCTTTCAGGCCGTTGCCTGTTACAAGAACAACGGCCGATTCATCTGATTTGATTTCAGACATTTGTGCCATTTTCATCAGTCCAGCCATCCCTGTGGCGCCAGCGGGCTCCGCCAAAACGCCGGCTTTTCCGGCGAGTAATGCAATAGCTTTCTTAATTTCATCATCGTCTACCGCAATGAATCGCCCGTTCGATTCGCGCACTGCTTTTAAAGCTTTCACCTGATCTCGCGGTACGCCAACGGCAATGCTGTCCGCAAAGGTGTCAGTTTGCACCGGTTCAGCCGTATCCCTGCCTGCTACAAATGCCCGCACCAGCGGTGATGCGCCTTCAGCTTGCACGCCAATGAGTTTTGGTACTCGATCGATGAGTCCGATTTGGTGAAATTCTTTAAATCCTTTCCACAAACTCTGGTAAATGCAGCCATCACCGACTGCGACAAAAACATAGTCGGGCACCTGCCACTGCAGCTGCTCGCAAATTTCGAAAGCACCTGTTTTTTTGCCTTCGCCGAGATATGGATTTATAGCTGTGCTGCGATTGTACCAACCCCATTTTTCGGCAGCAGTGCAGCACAGATCGAAAGCATCGTCGTAGCTGCCTTGCACGCGCAGGACTTTGGCACCGAAAAGCAGGAGTTGCGTGATTTTGGCTTTGGGTGCATCCTGCGGCACGAAAATCACTGTTGGTAATCCGGCGACAGCGGTGAATGCTGCAAGCGAGGATGCCGCGTTGCCGGTGGAAGCTGCCGTAATGGTTGGCGCTTTTTTCTCTAATGTCTTTACCACTGCCACGGAGCTGGCGCGGTCTTTATACGAGGCCGATGGATTGCGCCCGTCGTCTTTGATCCACAGGTTTTTCATGCCCAATCGTGCAGCTAAATCCTGGGTTTTGTAAATTGGCGTCCAGCCTAATGATAAAGGTTGAATATATTCTTTTTTTATGATTGGCAACAGCGGCAAATAGCGCCAGTGGGTAAAGTCGTGGTTTTGTTGCAAAGAGGCTTTGGTCAGATCTTTTGTAAGCTGGTCGTAGTCGTATAAAACTTCCAGCGTGCCGCGCATCGGGCCGCAGATTGGACAGGTGTAGTCGAGTTCTTCAGGCTGATATTCTTTGGCGCAGGTCGTGCATTTGAGGGTGGTGATGTTGGGCATTATATACATCCATAAGAAATTTGAAAACAGATTTTCATGAAATTTCGGAATGATGCTCCGATTTTTCATAGAAAATATACATCAATTCTACTGAAAACAAGGTGTTTTCTTTGATGCAATTTCGCAGCTTGTGATTGAATAACCTAATTTTTATGCAGTAAGTTTACAGATAACGTGATTTCATTTTCTTGAAACATAAAACAACTCTTTGCCCCGCCATCTGTGTAGAATTGAAACTGAGCTCTTGTGTTTGGTGTTGTCTGCGGCAGATTGTGAATTTGAGCGTGGTGGTGTTGGGCATGGTCGAAAATCAGGGTAAATCTGAAGGAATTATGGTCAAAAATCAAGGTAAATATACAACGCTCTTGTAGATATTCATCATCATTTTTCAATCGTCGCCAACAATTCTTCTGCAATATTTACACTTTCCAGTCGCATCATGCTTTCTTCAGAGCGACCATAACTCAGAATATTCATACTGCCGTACCAGACGATACGTCTATCAAGTACGGCAAATTTTTGATGAACGCGGGATTTGGGAGTGAGCTTCACACCCGTGCTTTGCAGGTAAGCGAGTTTTTCTTTTTGAGCAATCCTGTTGTGTGCCTGGAAATCCGATTCAGGGCGTGTAGCGATAGTAATTTCGAAACCCCGTTCCTTCGTTGCTTTTAAAAGTACCATCATAAA
>QQUM01000368.1 GCA_008501545.1 Calditrichota bacterium | reverse complement strand
ACCGCGGCACCTACGAAACCCTGTGGCAGGGCAAATCGGACGATGGGCAGACTATGGCCAGCGGTATTTACATAGCCCGACTGCAAATTGTACCGGTGTCTACCGGCAAGGCCGAAATGAAAAACATCCGCTTATCGTTGATTAAATAACTGGTTCCTTCTGGTTGCAGGAAAGTTGAAATGTGCTCCCATTATTAACTTTAACCTACCGCAGCCCGGAAGAACCTTTCGGGCTGTTGATTATGAAAGAGGCGACAAATGCGTGGTAATTATTTAATTCTGATAGCTCTGTTATTGTTTACATTCCTAACCTTGCAGTGCAAGAAAAACCCGACGCCACCGCCAACTCCGGGGTACACAAATCCAAACAAATTGACTTGGGCTGTCGATACATTAGCGGAACCGAGAGCTATTCAAACAATGATTCAAACAATTTGGGGGACAGCAAGTGATAATATTTACATAAGTGGTCGTGGAATTACAAGCATGACAGATCGGCGCTGGGACGGCAATATTTGGTTATACAGTAAAATTCATGTACAACAAGGCGGAACGATTACAGGGGCTTATAATATTGCAGAAATCTGGGGCTTGGACGTGAATAACATCTGGGCTGTCGGCGATTTCTCCGATTTAAATCCTTCCCCTCCACCAAATTTTATCGAGTGGGGTATGTTGTTACACTATGACGGTATTGAATGGCGTGATTTAAATCTCGGTAAAGAAAATCCCCGTTTGAAAGGTGTTTGGGGGCGTGATTCAGATGAAATATGGGCAGTTGGTGATAGTGGTTCTTATTATTTAATTAAGAGCGATAGTATCATTCATGGAAAACTTGATTCGGATGCTCAATTGTTAACAGTAGGGGGAGATCAAAATGATGTGTTTATTATGGGCCTTCGTTGGCCTGCCACTGGAAATATAACAAATTTTTGTTTTCAAAAGATAGATTCAAACTGGGAAAAAATCGCTGAATATCAGAACGGGGATGAACCACTTTTTGGTGTTGCTGATATCTATTCTCCTTTGGATGGTATAATTTATTCTGTTGGTGACGGCATATTCAGGTGGAACAATAATTCTTGGATAAAAGATTTTGATCAAGTTTTAGCTATTACAGCAATTTCAGGCGCTTCTGAAAACTATATCTGGGCTGTTGGACCTGGGGGAGTATTACTACACTGGGATGGAGTAGTCTGGAACCATATTTCACTTCCTGCAGGTGTACCAAGTGATATTGAACTAACAGATGTCTGGACAGATGGCTATGAAACATTCATCTGTGGTTGGGCGCCAAATGGACAATGGGCTGGTGGTATCGACAGCTACATTTTAAGAGGTAAATAACCAATGCAGAGCACATCATTCACAAACAACATCACCGGCCAACTGGTTTCCCGCATGAAAGAAGCAACCTTAGACTATGGCATTTATGAAACCTTGTGGTAGAATTAATCTTTTGTATGCAAATTTTTTAATGAATCAAAAACAACTGGAAAATTTCTCATTTGATGAGAAAATTATACTTTATGCCCGCCGATCAATCTGTTTAATCAAATTTGTAAAAATAAAATAGTGGAACGGTAGGAAATTGTACCAGTAAATTTTTCCCGGAATCCCCTGGGGTTCGAAATAAGCTGTTACTGTCAGGCGGTTCATTTCCCCAATTTGGTGGATGGTGAATTCCAGCCAGGCCATGCCGGGCAGTTTCATTTCCGCGCGTAGGAGCAAATGGCTGTTTTGCCGTCTACCTTCAACGCGCCAGAATCCAACCACGTCATTCACCCGCAACGACGTCCGGCTCCGGCGTCCGCGTGCGTCACCAACACCGAAAATGATACGATCCACCATTCCCCGGGCGCGCCACATCCAGTTGGAGTGAAACCAGCCGTCGTCGCCACCAATTTTACAAAAGGATGCAAACAAAGCTTCTGCCGAATTTTCCGAAAGCAGATGGTAGGAGCTGATGTAATACGGTGGTTTTTCAAGTTCTTTGAGTTTGATTGCCAGTTCGTGGGCACGCGGGTACTGGTCGGACCAGCGGGAGCGCACATCATCCTGTTCTTCACGCGTCATTGCGCGCAGCAGGGCTTCTTTGTAGCTGATCGGCCGGTAAAGGGTATCCGGCAGTTTGTCTTTGCTCTTGCAAATCACTTCGTTTACGGTGCTCGCCATCAGGGAACGAATGATCGCTGCCGGCACAGGTGTAAGCAGGCTTGCGACGTAGGAATAAATATTGATATTGGAAAATGCCGTGTTGAAGAAGAATTTTCTTTTGTCTAATAACTCCGAAAGTATTCGGATCATTTCTTCGTAGGTGAGTATTTCAGTTCCGCCAATGTCGTAAGATTTTCCTGCCGTTTCTTCGGTTTCGAGACAGCCGATGAGGGTATTGATCAGATTGCGAATGCTGATGGGCTGGCATTTTGTGCGCGCCCAATAAGGCATGAAAAATACCGGTGAGCGTTTTACCAGGTTTTTAATAATTTCGTAAGAAGCACTGCCAGAGCCGATGATAATTGCAGCGCGCAGAACCGTTGTTTTGATTTTTCCGTTTTGCAATTCTTTTGCAACCTGCAAGCGACTTCTCAAATGTGGTGAAAGCGGCGCATTTATGTCGCCCAATCCACCGAGATAGATTATTCGCTGCACACCATTCGCTTCCGCCACTTTGCGAAAATTAATTGCTGCCTGGACATCGACTACTTCGAATTTTTTTTCGCCTAAAAGAAGTGCATGAATGAGATAATAAGCGGCATACACACCCTGTAATGCTGTTTTCAATTGGTGCTCATCAAGGGCATCGGCGACGATGGTTTCGACGCCCGGCCATTGTTCATCAAAATCTTCGATTGGCACACGGGTCATTACACGAACACGATACCCGCGGTGCAGCAGTTCCGGGACAAGGCGACCGCCCACATAGCCGGTTGCACCCGTCACCAGGATGATTCCCATGTCTGGATTCGGCACAGTTAATAAATCATCGGTCA
>QQUM01000363.1 GCA_008501545.1 Calditrichota bacterium | reverse complement strand
GCAAAATAACGGAATATAATTATATTGGATAGTGGAAGATGCTGGCGCATTAAAAAAATCTATGTGTTTGGGGAAAAACCTGCCTGAGCAACAGGCAGGTTGAATTCAGAAAACTCATGCTAATGCTTTGAGAGATTTGAGCAGCATTTTATAAAATACATCGACAGTATCAATTTTTACTCTTTCATCCGGACTGTGGGGGAAGTCGATCTGCGGTCCAAAGGAAATCATGTCCATCCCATCATATTTTGCACCGATTATACCGCATTCCAATCCGGCATGAATGGCACCGACTTCAGGTTCCTTACCGGTTTCTTTGGTGTAGAGCTCTTTCATTACCTTGAGCAAACGGGAGTCAATGTTCGGTTCCCAACCGGGATAGGCATCGGATTCTTCCAGTTTGCCACCAACGAGTCCTGCAACAGCGTGGATACGCTCCCGAATCGCATTCATCCCGGAATCAAACGCGCTGCGTGAACTCATTAGCACATAAATAGAATCTTCATTTAATGTCATTTTCGCAAAGTTGGTGCTGGTATCAACCAAACCGGGGATATGATAATTCATGGCAATAACACCATGTGGCATGGCCTGGGCGAAATTAAGCAACATTTGTGAGCTCGCATCATCGAGCACATTTTCGCTTACCTCAGTATCCAAAACCTTGAAAGTGAAATCGGGTTCAACGGATTTGTATTCTTCGGCGATCGCAGCCATTTGTGCCTTTATTTTCGATATGAAGTTGTCCTTTGCAGCCGCATCAATGACCACAGTTGCGAATGCTTCGCGGGGGATGGCGTTGTGCTTGTCACCACCGGCAATATCGACGATATTGAATTTCATTTCTTCGGAACAGGCATAGAGCGCCCGAACCATCAATTTAACCGCATTTCCTTTTTGCATGTGAATTTCACAGCCGGAGTGCCCGCCTTTCAAACCGGTAAGCTTGCATTCCAGTCCAACTGCTCCCGCGGGTTTGGCCATTCGATTTACAGGCACGGTGATGCGTGTATCGCCACCGCCGGCGCAGCCGATGCACAAGCTGTTTTCTTCCTCGGTATCGAGATTCAGCAGTTGCCGGCCCTGCAAAAGATTGTCTCCGAGTTCCTGCGCTCCAGTTAAGCCGGTCTCTTCATCAATTGTAAATAGAAATTCCAGTGGCCCGTGTTCCAGGCTGGTATCACTCATAATCGCCAGCATTGCTGCGACACCGATTCCGTTATCTGATCCAAGTGTTGTCCCTTTTGCCGAGAGGAAGTCCCCGTCGAGTTGTGGGATTAAGGCATCTTTGTCAAAATCAAATTCGACATCAGAGTTTTTCTCGTTGACCATATCAAGGTGGGCTTGTATGACAATGCCTGCCGCATTCTCATGGCCTGCGGACGCTGGTTTGCGAACGACAACGTTGCCAATGTCATCTTTGATGTAGTCAAGTCCATGCTTTTCAGCTTCGGAGATGACGTATTGACGCATTTGGTCTTCATTTTTTGAGCCGCGTGGAATGGTGAGTATTTTGTCGAAATACCGCCACAGTATTTTTGGTTCCAAGTCCGAAACGAAAGTCATGTTGCCTCCTTATTGCTTGAATATACCACAATTGTATGGTGAAATTTTATAGCATCTGGATTTTGCTGTTGCCCAAACATAGAATGCAAAAAATATCAGATTGAGAAAGTAGCAAGCGAGTGTGAAGATTGCAAGCTAAAGTTCATTTCAATTCAACCCATTTTTATCCCGGGTTTCTTTTTCGGCGTGTGCTGATACAAGCAGCTTTTACACTGGTTGGGCGATCGCTTCTTTTTTGACAAGCGGAGCCATGACAATGTCGTGACTCAGTTCGACCAGGTCACGCAAATTTTCATTTGTATACCCCTGAATATCGATCGGATCATGAAAAATAAGTTGGGCGTGTCCAGGAAATATTTTTATAGATTTTGATGGAATGATTTTTTCTGACCCAACGATCGTTACCGGCAAAATGGGCAGATTTAAGTCCAGGGCCATGCGAAATGCGCCCTTTTTAAATCGCCCGAGTTTCCTGTGTCGCGTTCCCTCCGGGAAGAAGAAGACAGATACACCATCTTTTATTCGCTCTTCAGCCGTCAGTAAGGTGTGGACGGCGGATTCGGTATTGCTGCGATCGATGAAAATGTGTTCCAGTTTATCACAGGCATAACCAATAAACGGGTAATATTTGATTTCCTGCTTCATCACCCATTTGAAGTCGAGACCGAGCCGCCCATAGATGAGAAATATATCAAAAGTACTCAGGTGATTGGCGACGATGACGTAGGATTGGTTTGGATCGATTTTTTCACGACCAAGAACTTCAGTTTTTGAAAAGGTCATTAAAATGCTGATCCTTGCCCATAGTGTACCAGCGATTCGGCTACCTAAGCGTGGTTTTCCGGAAACAGCAAGGATGACAGCCAATGAAGACATCAGGACAGTTGCAATGCTAAAAACGGGAAAGAAGATAAACCAGACATGGAGGTAAGATATAAGATCGGAAATCTTTCTCATGGACCCTTCTCACATTATGATTATGAACTCAAAAACCGCAAATTTCACGATTTATAAACATAAAAATATAGCATTTCTTATCCAACATCTTTTTATTGGATGAATCAATTGTTCCTGTCCTGGCAAACTTTTTTGCTTTTTATTTCATTGGAGATGTTTGATGACACAGACCTTGGAAGCTGAACAAAAGCAGATTATTAAAAATTTGATTTATAAACCGCCGTGGTTCCTGGCAAATGGCCATGCGCTAACGATTTATCCCTCATTGTTTCGCAGACTCCCCAAATCCCCATACAGGCGCGAGCGCATTTCAACGCCCGACGACGATTTTCTCGATATTGACTGGTCAACAGTCGGATCACGAAAAGCAGTAGTGATCTCCCATGGATTGGAAGGCGGTACCGATCGGCCGTATATCATGGGGATGGCGCGCGCCCTGAACAACGCAGGGTGGGATGCGGCGACATGGAAT
>QQUM01000281.1 GCA_008501545.1 Calditrichota bacterium | reverse complement strand
TGAGTGCATCGAATGCACGTTCTCAAAATTAGTTGAAAATGTATGCTTGCAGTATTACGGAGTAATTCGTTAGTGATTATCAACCTTGCGGAATAAAAACTGAACGTCCGTCGTAATAGCCACAATTCGGGCAGGCTCTGTGAGGAAGTTTGGGCTGATGGCAATTGCCGCATTCTGAAACAGTGGATGGTTTCAGCTTCCAGTGGGTCCTTCTCTTATCTCTTCTGGATGATGAGATACGTCTCTTTGGTACAGCCACAATTTTCTCCTTTATCTACTCTATTAATTCGTGTTTTTCAATTTTTTCAAAGTTTCCCAACGCGGGTCGATGTCGGGTTCCTCGCAAGTGCACGCTTCTTTGTTTAGATTTCTACCACACTTGCACAAACCTTTGCAATTTTCTGAACATACTGTTTTGATAGGAAGCGCTAAAACGACGATCTCGCGCACCTCAGTACCAACTTCCAACTCCCGTTGCCCTTC
Organism: Calditrichota bacterium; assembly: GCA_008501545.1. Taxonomy (GTDB): domain Bacteria; phylum Zhuqueibacterota; class Zhuqueibacteria; order Zhuqueibacterales; family Geothermadaptataceae; genus Bioreactorimicrobium. The sequence continues at coordinate 11,330 of QQUM01000281.1, read as the reverse complement.
CTGGATCAAATATGTTGACCCGGAATCGTCCGTCACCAGTTTTTCATTGGTTGTGTAAAGTGCACGCGCTTCATCTTCGAATAAACTCTCGAATCGTTCTAAACAGCGATCACAAACGAGGAAGACTTTAGCCATGACAGCAAATTTCAGGTAAAAATCACTTCTACGCTTATCTATCGTTATGTCGACTTTGATTTTACCTGCAAAGTCATCCGGATTTTCAAAGCCAAAAGCACTCGCCGAATCCAAAAGATGGTCTGAGTGCAGACCATCCGTCAAATGAGAAACTTGTATTTTCATAGTTCCTGGGCAAAAAAGATGGCAAATTTAAACTTAAAATGCTTTTATGTCAAGCAAAAACTCGCTTACATGGGAAACTGCATAAGCGCTGAAATGATTAAACTAAGGCAAAACCTTAACTTAATTTCCGTGTTTATCTGAATTATACTCAGTGAAACTGCTATTTGTAATCGATCCAGGCTGGCTCTTCCAGTAAATCCTGAACATATTTTTCAGCAAATTCTCTGGCCGCTTTACGTGTCCGAAAACTCCCAAGGCGAACGCGATACCATGTACGATCGCTGTTTTCAGGTACAAATGGCTCTATACGGCAATCGAGCCCAGCCTCATAAAATCGTTTCTTATCTCGCTGGGCATATGTTCTCGTTTTCCAGGATGATAGCTGTAACGTGTAAATGCCATTTTTATCAAACCATGCTGATATTTCACTCGGATCGGGTGATGAATCCGCAAGCGGTTCCTTCAATTCCTCTTGTATAACCGGCTCATCAACAGAAATTGCAGAATCGGGCTGCACCGGTTGTTGCATCTCAATTGCTTTTTCTGCCATTAAATCCGTATCCGGCTCTTCATCTTTCCCGCAGGCTGTAACGATGAGAAAGATAACAAGTAAGAACAACATCGTTCTATTTTTTCGTGCCATACTACACTCCTGTTCATGATTTTCAAAGAATGCAGTGCTTAGCTGTGATTAAAGAATATACACGGAAATGAAGTTATCAGCAAGGAATAATATGATCGGAAACACGCAAGGATTATGTGAAACTTCTTATCGTAACTATATACTACTGACAGGATTTAAATCCTACCAGCATGAATCACCTGTTCAGGAAAAACCACATGTTTCATTAGGCGGTTTGAACAAGTTCACTGCGACTGAAGAAAAACGCGACTTCAATTTCACCATTTTCAACCGAATCTGAACCATGTACCGCATTGTTACCAATACTGGTTGCAAAATCTTTGCGAATCGTCCCTTCCGCGGCTTCGGCCGGATTCGTGGCACCGATAAGCGTGCGATAATCTGCTACAGCATTTTCTTTTCCCAATGCCAGAACAACACAGCGGTCACTGGACATAAATTCAACGAGTTCACCATAAAACGGTCTTTCTTTATGGACTTCATAGAATGCACCGGCTGTTTCGGCTGTCAATCGCACCATTTTCATGCCGAGAATACGAAAGCCTGCCTGGAGATAGCGGTCAATAATTTTTCCTGTATGATTTGCGCCAACGGCGTCCGGTTTGATGATAGCGAGCGTTTTTTCCAAGTTTTAACTCCTTCAAGATTAAATTTAGCTGTTCCATGAGCACCTCGGTAATCGTTGCCCAGGCTGCTTTAAATTGGTTTTCAAAACCGGCTCGTAGCCTCCAACGATAAATCACTGCGAAACCGGTTTTTGATGTATTCATTGCGTTACTCATATTTTATGGAGAAATACACACATCGTTTCGATGCTGATCGCTTTCATTTCAGCAAGCTTTGCATAGTATCGCCAAGGACTGCCGGGCTTTCACAAACAGTTGCACCGGCGGCACGAAGTGCTGTCATTTTTTCATCTGCGGTACCACTACCACCGGAGATGATGGCACCGGCGTGTCCCATCCGGCGTCCCGGTGGTGCGGTACGGCCGGCGATGAAAGCAACGACTGGTTTGTCCATTTCAGCCTTAATGTACACAGCTGCCTCCTGTTCTGCAGAGCCACCAATTTCACCGATAACGATGACGGCATCGGTATCTGCATCTGCATTAAATAGCTTCAGTGCATCAACGTGTGTCGTACCGATGATCGGATCACCGCCAATTCCGATACAGGTCGATTGCCCGATACCCAATTCACTCAGTTGATGAACAGCTTCATAGGTCAGCGTACCTGATTTTGAAACGACGCCAACCCGGCCTTTTTTATGAATAAATCCCGGCATAATACCGATTTTGCATTCACCCGGGGTAATAACACCCGGACAATTCGGCCCCACGAGGCGTGTTGCGCGTGATTCAAGAAAAGCTTTTACCGTGACCATGTCAGCTGTAGGAATGCCTTCGGTTATTGCAATGACCACATCGACACCTGCATCGGCAGCTTCCATAATCGCATCGGCAGCAAAAGGTGGTGGTACAAAAATCACTGAAGCGTTTGCACCGACTTCTTTAACAGCATCGGCAACAGTATTAAAAATAGGCACTTTATCCCGGAATTTTTGTCCACCCTTGCCTGGTGTGACACCGGCGACGATGTTCGTACCGTATTCCAACATTTGATCGGAGTGAAATGTGCCTTCACTGCCAGTGATTCCCTGCACAACCAGCCGTGTATCTTTATTTACTAGAATACTCAATTTATCCTCCTGTATTATTATGCGATCGAAGCAACCGCTTTTTCAGCAGCTTCTTTGAGCGTCGTTGCCACTTCCATTTTAACATCTGAATTCGCCAACAATTCTGCCGCCTCCTCAGCGTTGGTACCGGCAAGGCGAACGATGAGAGGGACATTGATTTGTACATTTTTCGCAGCCTGTATTATGCCTTTCGCAACACGATCACAGCGTACAATCCCGCCGAATATATTGATGAGAACCGCTTTCACATTTGGATCTGCAAGAATAATTTTAAAGCCGTTCTCAACTGTTTCCGGACTGGCATTACCACCCACATCAAGAAAATTGGCAGGCTCGCCACCGTTGAGTTTGATAATGTCCATCGTTGCCATGGCCAAACCGGCACCGTTTACCATACAGCCTACATTACCGTCCAGCTTGATATAGTTTAAATCGTATTTGCTGGCCTCAACTTCCAGCGGTTCTTCTTCATCCAGATCACGCAGTTCAAAATAATCTTTGTGGCGATAAAGTGCGTTATCATCAAAGTTTATTTTTGCATCAAGTGCCAAAACCCGACCATCTTTGGTTACAACGAGGGGATTGATTTCGAAAAGGGAAGCATCTGTTGCAGTGTAGGCTTTGTAGAGCGCCATAATGAATTTAACACCATTTTTAAAGGCATCACCGCTCAAGCCAAGACCGAAAGCAAGTTTGCGTGCTTGCGCCGGGCGCAAACCGGCTGCAGGATCCACCCACTCTTTGAGTATCTTTTCCGGAGTTTCTGCGGCAACTTTTTCGATTTCCATACCGCCTTCCGTACTGGCCATGATTGCCAGCTGACCAACTGTCCGATCCAGCGTTATACCAACATACAACTCTGTTGCGATATCCAGGCCTTGTTCGACCAAAACCTTGTTCACTTTCTTTCCATCCGGGCCAGTCTGATGAGTGACGAGATTCATACCCAATATTTCACTTGCTATTTTTCCGGCTTCTTCGGGACTCTTCGCTAATTTGACGCCACCACCTTTTCCTCGTCCACCGGCATGGATTTGTGCTTTAACAACAACCACAGATGTACCTAATCCCTTTGCTGCAGATATGGCTTCAGACGGTGCGGTGATAACCTTGCCTTCCGGAACGACCACACCGAAGTTTCGCAAGATATCTTTGGCCTGATACTCATGAATATTCAAAACATCCTCCTGCTTATTTATTTAAGATTATGATAAACGTGCCGTGCCACTACACAAGCAGCACCAAAACCGTTATCGATATTCACAACTGAAACACCGGCCGCACAGCTGTTGAGCATCGCCAGTAATGCCGCAATCCCCTGAAAACTTGCGCCGTAGCCAATCGATGTTGGCACCGCGACCACCGGCATTCCCACAAGTCCACCAACAACGCTCGCAAGCGCCCCTTCCATTCCCGCTGCCACAATGATGTAATCAACTTGTCTCAACTTGTCCATTTTGTCAAATAACCGATGAATACCCGCGACACCGACATCGTATAGTTGTATCGTCGGAATCGACAACACCATGAGTGTTTCCGCGGCCTCCTCGGCAACAGCCATATCGCTAGTGCCTGCCGTTAATATTGCAACTTTCGCCGGTCTTGATACACTGTCAGCGGGTACTTTCGAAGCCACTGTTCTAGCCAGTGGGTTATAGTTCAAATCGGGAAATCGATCGATCAGTTTTGCTGCAGCGTCGGGGATGATACGTGTTGCGAGCAGTAAATTGTCGTTTGCTAAAATACGTTCGGCAATGCGCACAATATGTTCTGTGTTTTTTCCCTGGCAGAAGATCGTTTCAGGCCAACCCTGCCGCAAGGCACGGTGGTGATCGATGTGCGCGAAAGACAGATTCTCGAACGGCATTGTTTTCAGGCTGTTTACAAACTCATTTTCGTCTATATCACCGTTTTGAAAACGATGCAAAAGATTTTTAATCTGTCCTTCATCCATAATTACGCTTTGCTTCTCGCTCAAATGATTCTGTTTATACTGTATCAGGCAAATGATGCATGAACTAATTTAATCCAAAAACTGGCCGTGCAAAAGAATGCAGAATATAGGTTATTTCATATAGAGTTGCAAGTTTTTATATGGAAGTTAACAGTTGTGAAATCATCACTAAATCTATAAAGAAAAACAACGAAACTTCTGTTGTTTTTTTTGATGTTTTGATGATGGAAAAGCACGTGAACGTACAAAAAAATTGTTCTCCTTTTGCTCTGCTTACTTGTTAAAATCGTTAAACTGAACTGTCGCTGCCGGCATTTCCATATCTTGACATTCAACCCCATGTTCCCTATATTGGCGACTCGAAAACAGCATAGAAATTAACCCAAAAAACCGAGGGGTATCATGAAAGACCCACGACACCATAAACTGGCCTCTGTGCTCATCAACCATTCAACGCGTCTGCAAAAAGGCGAACGCATTCTCATTGAGGCGATCGATACACCGCACCAACTGGTTGTTGAACTTGTCAACCTGGCAAACGAAATAGGTGCAATTCCTTTTGTGACTTTAAGAAACAGTGAAGTTACCCGTGCACTCGTTAAAGGAGGCAGGGAGGCAGGATTACGTAAATGGGGTGAACTGGACACAGCACGTATGGATGAGATGCAGGCATATATTGGCATCCGCGGTGGCCAGAATGTCATGGAAATGTCGGATGTGCCACCGGGACAAATGGGCCTTTACAAGTCGCATTATGTCAAACCAGTGCATTTCGATACACGTGTAAGAAATACCAAGTGGGTTGTGCTGCGATATCCATCCTATTCTTTTGCGCAGCAGGCTGGTATGAGCACGGAAGCTTTTGAAAATTTCTACTTCGATGTCTGTACACTCGATTACGGTAAAATGTTTGAGCGTAGCCAGGCGTTGAAAGCCTGGATGGAGCGCACGGATAAAGTCAGAATTGTCGGAAAGGGGACAGATTTGGCATTCAGCATTAAAGACATAGCTGTCATCCCCTGCGGCGGTGAATTCAACATCCCGGATGGTGAATGTTTTACAGCGCCGGTTCGCAACAGCGTAAATGGTGTTATTCAGTATAATACACCGACCATCTACGAAGGCACTGCATTCAGTGATATTCGACTCGAATTCAAAGATGGTAAAATCATCGATGCAACGGCGGACAAAACCGAAAAACTGAACCAAATTTTGGACACCGACGAAGGTGCCCGCTACGTAGGCGAATTCGCCATTGGCTTTAATCCATATGTCACGCGGCCCATGCTGGATATCCTGTTTGATGAAAAAATGGCAGGCTCTTTTCATTTTACCCCGGGTCAGGCTTATGAAGAAGCTGACAACGGCAACCGCTCCAAAGTCCACTGGGACATGGTGATGCGTCAAACACCGGACTGTGGTGGTGGCGAAATCTATTTTGATGATGTGCTTATTCGCAAAGATGGCCTTTTTCTGCCGGAAGACCTGCAGCCACTCAACCCGGAAAATCTCGTCGATTAACGCATGTTTAAAAACAAACAATGTCCACCTTACTACGCGGTAATTTTCACTTCCAGGCTCAACTTGGAAAACAGTGCCGGCTATACAGAAATGGCACAGAAAATGGTTGACCTTGCCGAAAAACAAAGTGGCTTTCTCGGTATCGAATCAGCTCGCGATGCAGAGGGCATGGGCATTACAGTTTCTTACTGGAAGTCACTGGAAGCAATCGAGCTTTGGAAAAGCGATCTAGAGCACAAAGAAGCACAGACGCTGGGTAAAAAAAAGTGGTATGATGCTTTTTCACTGCGTGTGTGTAAAGTCGAGCGCGATCATTTTTTCACAAAAGAAAGGAATACGGAATGAACATTTCAATTGAATATTGCATGATGTGAAATTATGAACCGAGGGCTCTCAGGTTGAAAGCCGTGCTTGAAGAGGCCATCGATGACATCAAAGTCGAATTGATTGCCTCCGGTGGCGGTGTCTTCGAAATCTCGAAGAGTGGCCAATTAATCTATTCGAAGAAACAAACCGGTATTTTTCCGGATGAAAGTTTAATTATTGATTTGTTGCAGTAAGCAGAAAATGAAAAACGTTGCTCTTTTGAAAAAAATCACATTAAATAAAAATATTTGAGATCTATGCGAAAAACACCCTTCTTTTTAAAAACACCCTTTTTCCCGATCCTTATCTTACTCATTATCTTAAGCTGCGAGAAAAAGCCTGTGCCATCATTGAGAAGTGAATTCCTGAACAAACAAATTTCTCACCTTGTTGACAGCCTGAATGCTGAAATAGCGGTAGCATTTCATGACATCGAAACGGGGCAGGAATTTTATTATAATGAAAAATCCATGCTACATGCAGCCAGCACGATGAAAGTTCCAGTCATGATTGAAATTTTCCGGATGGCTGAACGAGGCGAAGTGCAGCTCGATGAGAAAATTGAAGTCAAAAACAGCTTCTACAGCATCGTCGACAGCAGTATTTTTTCGCTGGATATAAATGAAGATGGTGGTGAGGCGCTCTACGATTCAACAGGAAAGCAAGTCGCAATCCGGGATCTGATTTATGATATGATTACGCGCAGCAGCAACCTGGCGACAAACTTGCTCATTGCGTTGGCCGATGCAAAAAATGTGACGGCAACCATGCGGAAATTTGGCGCAGAAAACATCCAGGTTTTGCGCGGTGTTGAAGACATAAAAGCCTTCCGCAAGGGCTGGAGCAATTACACGGATGCATATGATATGGCCGTCATTATGCGCGCCATCGCAACTTCAACAGCCGCTTCTGAAGAAAGTTGCAAAGAAATGATCGATATTCTCGGTGCACAGTTCTACCGCAAAAAAATACCTGCCGGTTTACCCGACAGTGTGCACGTCGTCAACAAAACCGGTTCCATTACCGCCATCAGTCACGATTGTGCCATCGTCTATCCGCCACAGCGCAAACCTTACGTGCTGGTTGTGCTGACCAAAGGCATTGCGGAACCGGCCGTAGCAGAAAATGCGATAGCGGCCATTTCAAAATCTATTTATAATGAATTAATGCAAAACTCTAACTAATTTCAGAATTCAAATAGACTAATTTTATGCAGAGAACAATTATTATACTCTTTAGCGCCTTTTTCGTGCTCCTTTTCTGGCAATGCGGTCAGAATGAAATCGAAATACCACTGCAATACAAAGACAGCCGTGATGGGCAATCCCTGCCTTATGTTATTCCAAATGAAGTTGATCTCAATCCTGTGGATTCACTTGATGCGAAATTGATTCTTCCGGCTGAACTATCGGCAAATGCATTAGCCGCTCATTTTGTGTTTGGCAATACAAGGAGGAAATTATATTTCGTATTGGATAAAAACAATCCTCGCGATGTCTATTATGACAGGTTATGGATCGACCGGAATTATGATCAGGATCTTAGAAATGATCGGGCGTACACGATGAGTCGAGGTGAATTTGTCTCATCTCGTAATTTTCATTATGTTGAGTACGATTCACTCATTCTGCCGTATACCTTTTCCATTGGCAAGAAAAACAAGCCATTCGAGTTATTTGGCAAGCTATATTTTTGGCAACCGATCAAAGGTTCACCGACGACAGCAAACTTTTTGCGGGACTGCTGGCGGCAGGGCGAGTTTGAATTTGAGGAAACACCACTTTCTGTCATCTTGATTGATGACGATTGCAATGGACTATTTGATACCCGGGATAATTGGCTATTGTTTGATCAATTATCAATGAATTTCGAAGATTTGCATTATGACGATTTTCGTGAAACCACGCGACTTGCATGGCAGCATAATGCCGCCTTTGAAATTGTCAAAATAGAAAGCGACGGCAGTGGTGTTGTCATCCGTCAAAAAGAGACAGAATTGACAATGCAGGAAGACATTAGCCGAAATAATCCCTATCTCGATGAACCCCAACGCCCCCGCGCCGCACGCAGTATTGCCTGGTTAACGAATATGCGAACAGCGCAACGCAGAGCACGGAGTACACGAAAACCCATTCTTATGCATTTTACTACTACCTGGAGTGGCCCTGCTGCCACTATGGAGGAACGAACATACCATGATGCCGAGGTTGTTGGCCTGTCAGACAAGTTCGTTTGCCTGCAAATTGACGGGGATGTCAACCGCAGGTTGACAGAAAAATACAATGTAACCAGCTACCCGACCACGATTATCCTTGATTTCAAAAGCAAAGAAATTTCACGTGCAATCGGTTACCAGCCTGCGCTGGAATTTTCATCCTACATTGCGCAGTTCATTAAGAAATAGGAGCTGATTTCTCCATTTTGTATTCGGTGACTCTATTTAATTTTGATCACATCTACCAGAGAATATCCATTATCTGATCGGCCTGATCCAATCTGTATTGCATTTTGCTTTATACCGGCATTGGAAGCGCGTCATTTTGGATATTTCTCAGATTGCTCTAAATAAACATTGAAAAGGATTTCGATACCATGCGCAGACTTCGAAGAATTTGCTTCGTATTATTCTTTTTGTTCACACTGAATCTACCGCTCATCCATGCACAAGCCCCACGCTTTCTGGTTATCCACAAAGCAATGCCCGATGAATCGCTGGTGGCCGGTTACGCCCAGCCCTGGATCGACGCCGGTTGTGAGGTCGACTATCGTCGCTACCACCCCTATCTGACCCAGTCCGATGTGGAGAACTATGATGCCTTGCTGCTTTTAGGTGGAACAATGCCGTTGGTCGCCAGTGCACGCATCACACGAGATGATGTGGAATTAATGAAAAAATTCTATGCTGCAGGGAAAGGGATTGTTTTGGCATTTCCCAGCTCTCTCGACCGGCGCGGCAGCGATGATCGCTGGGCGATGAACCAATTTTTGCGGGAATTACGGCTCAACATTGAAATCAGTGAATTGCACGCACACCAGCCCGACATGCACTACCGCAGCCTTATGCAGGCATTTGGCATTGTGCGACGCCATGGACAATGGACGCACTCCCGAACAGATTCCATAGCTCTGGGTGAAACAATGCCGTTGCGCATTTTGCGCGGTGCAAATGTGGAACTTGTCGCAGAGAGTTACCCCGTCGCATCTTTTAAAAAAGGGAAAGTGACGTATCCGGGACCGTTCCAGTTAAGTGCCATCACCGGTAAGTCTGCGCCCATTTTGCTCATTCCGGAAAAAGCATTTCATGCCTTTGGTCCTGTTCCGGAGCGTAACGCAATGCCTTTATTCAATAACACGTTGCGACAAAATACAGCTGAATTTGTAAAAGCAATCGCCATCCGGTTTGTGAAAATCCTTGAAGGCCAGAAAATGATGCTCACACCCGTCATTGCCAGCTCGGCGCTGGAGTCGCGTTCTGATTCGGAACTGCCTGTCTGGCCTGCATTGCAATCGGTGCCTACCGTGGATTTTCTGCCGGTAAAAATACATACATTTTCTATAGATAATCAAGTAAACGAACGCGACCTGCAGCAATCAGACAGTTATTTATCAGACAAAGTGACCTCGCCGGTGATCAAGAAATTTATGCATGATGGCATCAAAGCCGTCTGGGGAAGGCTCACGGATTTACAGCATGATAACCGTGTTATTGCCAACGCAAAATCACTCCATGAACTGGATCTGCTCAGTACATTTTTCAAAAATTCCGGAACCAATCTGTTTTGGTCGATTGCAACACCACAGGCTTTTGGTGATGATCCACTTTATTCTCCTTCTGAAAAAGATAAAATAAGAATGTTGTGGGCTGAATTGAGTACAAATTTATTGCAGGGCAACACAATCTGGTTTGCAGGAATGGATTACCGCGATTTTCGTCAAAATCCCGGAAGAAGCGTCGATTTTCGCAATGTGACGGAAAACATTTGGTCACCTTTGGACCGGCAGTTCTGGCAACAGGGATTTTGGCATCCGCTAACTGCCGTGGCTAAAAATGCGTCCGAATACGCTTCGTTGAAGGGATTCGTCATCGACACGGATTTTTATGGCCGGACATCCGCCAATGCTTACACAAATGCGCTTGAATATTCAGACGAAACGGCTGCGTTTTTTCGTCACAGCGCCCGTGGATTTGTAAAAGATTCGTTGCTGCAGGATTACCTTTTGACACCAGCGCCGCAACGCTTTGCCTTTTTGCAGGATAACGGATTACTCCCGTTGTACAACCAAATATTGATGGAAGAAGTGGAGCGTTTCGCACGCCGGTTGCGTGAACGCGTCGAAGCGTTTGTGCCTGATTTTTGCTGGGGAATTTTCATGCGCACCCTGCCCAACACCTGGTACGAATACGGTCTGTTGCGTGGGTTGAGTACGCCTGGAAAACCGGTCCTGCTCTTCACCTACGAACCGCTGGCACGAAAGGCTCGTTACCATCTGAGAAAACACAACATTTATGCACTGCACGCGCTTGCGATTTCATCAATTCAGATAAAATCAAGTGAATGGCAAGAATTTTATCAGTTTATTCGAAAAGAGCATGCGGGGTTCTGGCTTTCAAGTGCGGAAAGCTTGCTGCAGGAAGAAGGTGTTCGGCTCAACGATAAAATTGTCAGCCGGGATGAATTTGCAAAATTGCTGATGCAAAATACGAAGAAATGACTTGTAACTCTTTATCACAATGTGATATATTGATGTCATGTTAAAACCATTGCGATTTTCAAAAGTAATGACTGATGTTGTCATTTCGAACCCTGTTTTTAAGGTGAGGAAATCTTAAGCAACGCAAAATTAAAA
>QQUM01000685.1 GCA_008501545.1 Calditrichota bacterium | reverse complement strand
GTTCTTCACATGAACGAACGATCGGTTCGGCGACCATCAAGCGTGCCAAATGTTTTTTGGCATCAACTGCCCAGATAAAGGGGTATTTGCCTTTGCGGTCTTCCTGTGGCATTTCCAGAAATTCAGCCAGTGGAATCATGTCTTCATTCCATGTTTCCTGTGGCGCTTTGCGGAAATGCTTACGGAAACGGGCTTCGGTCACAGCAAAATCGGCGAATGTCATTGGAATTTCCATGGATTTTTTACGGCCATTTTCTTCATAATCAATGGTGTAAGTCGGCCATACATTTTCCATTGCCGGGTTGCCTTCGAGATCAAAGCATTCTTGCGGCGTTTTGCCCAGGTCCGGGTTGTAACGGAAGAGTGGATAGGCACGTGATTCAACCGCTAGTTTGGATTGTTGAACACCCAGGTCATCACCGATACCGTGTTCAGGCTGGCATGGGCAATAGAGATTGAACAATGCCGGACGGCGTGCCATCAATCCTTGAACAAAGCCTTCGATCATGTGACTGGTGTTAGACGTTGCACCCTGCAGGAAATAAGTCGTCCGGTGTGCCATAGTGATCAAGCCGATTTCCTTGCGGATTTCTTCTTTACCCTTAAGGGCTTTACCGTACTGTGCCATGTCGGAAATCTGACCGACGAAGCCTGACGTACAAGCCTGTCCACCGGTATTGGAGTAAACTTGTGTATCAACGATGAATATTTTGATCGGTTTGCCGGACATCATCGCACGCGAGATATTTTGGAAACCGATATCATACATCGCTCCATCACCGCCGACGGCGACAACCGGTGGGCACAATTCCCATTCTTCATCACTGAACTGATGCCAGTTGAAATAGGTGAAGAATTCTTTGTGTTCCGAATCGCTATAAGCATCATTTAGTTCCAGTTCTGCCATGCGGATTGCCTTGAAACCGTCCGCCATTTTCAACATGTGTCCTTCGAAAATACCGAGCGCCATCGAAGCGCTATCCTGGAACAAATGGTTCGCCCATGGGAAGGGATACGGATTAAACGGATAAGTGGAGCCCCAAACTGAGGTACAGCCTGTAGAGTTGATCATATCCATCCTGGAACGGCCACGGCCAGTTGTGCCCTGGCTGTATTTCCATTTCAGATTTTTCAGTTTTGCGATGAGCTGTGTAACGCGTTTGAGCCACACATCATCGACTGGCTTGCTGCCGCGCATTTTTTCCATCTTGCCAGCAATTGCAGCAAGCGTAATATCGGTATCCTGAAGTTCGTCGAGTGCTTTGCTCATAGCCTGGTCATCGCTAATATCCATATCCGATACAAGCTTCAGTTGGATATGCTTTTGCAATTTATTGATGAGCTCATCGATGTAAGCGAGATGTTTTTCAATGCGTGGTTGCATCAGCGCTTCCACGGTTGCGGTGAACAGGTGCATCACAGTCTTTTCTGTACATCCGAGACATGCACCGTCGCCACTGACCAGCGCCATATAATTGTTTTTGTCGAGGAGCAGTGTATCGAGTGCGCCAATGCCTTCTTCCAAATTATCGATGCGGATGTATTTTTTCGGTGTATTTGGCAGATCGAGCCAGAAGTCCCAATCTTTGCGAAGATAATTAATCGTGTCCTTGGTTTGTGTGACAGGAATAAGTGCATCATCATCGCAAACCTCGACACATTCCATACAGCCTTTACACGTGTACGGATTGACCGTTATGCTCAAGAGACCACCTGAGTTCGGTGTTTTCTTTTCAAGATTTGTATAGTAGGGTCGCGTGATGGAGAATTGGAAATCACCCAGCTCTTCTTCAAACAGTTTGAATTCGTTTTGTAGGGCTTTTTTATCTTTGCCTTCGAGATCGGAGTTGGCGATGGTTTCACGGATAGCAACATCAAAAAGGTTGCGTGGTTTGTCACCATTGGCTTCAGTAAATAATGAACGTAAAGTGCCTTCCATTTTGCGGACAGCTTTTGGCAAGTGTTTCAGTTCATGCCCGGCTTTTTTAACACGGCTGACAACCGTATCCAGAACAGCGCCAACTTCGCTGACGAGACCCGGAATCGCTGTATCAGGGCAGACGGTGTAGCAACTGCCGCATGCCGTACAATTTTCAGCAATCCATTTTGGATGATCGAAACGGATACCTGTCATGTCGCGGAACACGCCTGTGACGGCTGGAATAACACTCAAACCGATAAATGGATCAGTAATGTTGTCATTCCCCATTCCACGGGCGTAGAAATTACCGGTTTGTTCCCAGAAACGGTGAATGTCCGTTGCCGGTGCATCGCTTTGCGGTTGTTGTTTCAGCATAATCGGCAGCGGTGGCTCAGTCGCGACACCATTGGATTTGCCATTGATCTTTTCACCAATTGGCATTTCGCTGATCTCGTGAATTTCATCAAAACCACGTTGTACTACGCGTAAATTGTCTTCGACCACTGCACGCCCTTTTGCTCCGAATTTGTGTTCGAGCTGCTCTTCGATAGCTTTGAACAGTTTGGTGTGATCGAGTCCAGCTTTTTCCATTGTATCTGATGCAGCGAAGAATGCGCCCTGGAAAGCGATACCCTGCATACGGAATTGCAATTCGGGATTTGACGCTTCCTCGCGGGCGATTTTGAAGGCATCGATATAAAAGACTTTGATCTCGTTCTTCACAATGTAGCGCTGGTAGTGAATTGGGATATTTTCCCAAACAGCTTGTGGAGAATCAAGATCGCTTTGAATGATGAAAACGCCGCCTTTTTTCAAACCGGCCAGTGCATTTGTATGTCCCAAAACGTTTGGATCCGGGGAAAGCACAACATCAACATAATAATATTCGCAGTTCACCCGGATTGGCTCTGGAGCAGCCGAGAGATAATATGTTGTCGGTTGTCCTTTTTTCTCTGAACCATACTTTGGATTTGCTTTTATATAGAAACCCAATAAATCAAACAAGGTCATTGCCAGGTTTTTACCTGTAGTAATTGCACCCCAGCCACCGATTGAGTGAAAGCGAACCGTGATAGCGTTTTCGGGCA
>QQUM01000643.1 GCA_008501545.1 Calditrichota bacterium | reverse complement strand
TTGCCCTTGCAAATCAGAAAAATCAACCAGGATTTCTGCTCGCTCACCCGGCGCCAACCTTAGTCGATTCACAGCGTTCGGGGCGCTCAACAGCCCGCCATCTGAACCGATTTGATAAAATGTTCGATTGTCGCTTAATCCAATATTAAAATTACGTTGTGAAGAACCGTTGAGCAAACGCAACCTCACAACCTGAGCAGAGACATTCAAAGCAGCATCGATAGTTGCGTTGACCATTAAAACAGTGTCCGCATTGGATGGCACGACGATTTCCTTATTTGCGTCAAACGTTTTTGTTTGAATCACGATAGGAAAATCATCGACACCGTATGTTTTTGGCAAATTGAGCGCTGCTTCTTCATTATCACGAACGATGATAAAACCGGCTATGCCTTTGGAAACATGCAAGTTGGTTTTTTCATGCAAGTGGGGGTGGTACCAGTAAGTCCCGGCCTTGTCCAAAACAGCAAAGCGAGGATTCCAGCTTGTTCCCGGAGCAATTGTCGTGTGCGGGCCGCCATCGTTTGCAGCGGAGACATGCATGCCATGCCAATGAATCGTCGTGGTGTCATCCAGGTGATTTGTGACTGTGATATCAACAAAATCATTTTTATTCATGATTAATGTCGGCCCGAGGATATTGCCGTTAACACCCATTGTCTGCGTATTTTGTCCGGCATAAAATTGGTAGGTTCCATTTTGCAGATTAAGTTCAAAACTAGTTCCATCTAAAGTGTCAGGGATGGCAATTTGATTTTGAGCATTGGCTTGTGTAAGAACAAAAAGAAATAAGAAAAGAATATGCATGCGCATTTAAATGTCCTGTTTTTATAATAAATTGATCAATTAATGTAGAGTATTAAAAGGTTCAGTTGTCGGTTGTTCAGTGTTTGTGTTCTTTTCCGTCTGAATGGATATGTGAGTCTGAATCAGATTTCTCAGGTTTATCAGATTTTTCTTCAGGGAGTTCACTGTGATCGGCATCATGCTGGTCCATTTTTTTGTTCACACCCATGCCGTGTTCATAGACAAGAAAACCTCCTTTGTCAGCGCCATCGATGAGCAATCCTGAAATGATCAGCAAGGGTAAGATGAGGAGCTTGCGTAATTTACCTGTGCGCAAAGGTTCGATAAAAATAACTGCAATCGAGGTTGCAACCAAAAACCCGGTCATCCAAAACATCACATCACGGTGCTCGTGCACGAACTCGTGTCCCGGAGCATCATGTCCGAGGCCTTCCGATGCCCAATATCCAGTGACAACAGAGGCAATAGCTGAAACAGCGGCGAGGTACAATAGGTATGTAGCAAATTGACGAAATTGCTCTTTTCCCGCGAACCACCAAATAACTTCAAACAAAAGTGTAACCAGCACCAGGGCAATTGGGAAATGTACAAATAGGGGGTGTATATTCTGAACTGCTGTAAGTCCTTGAAATACTTGCATATTTTTACCTTTTTAAATTGTATTTTTACTGATTTAATTTGAATTTTAAACTCGGCCGATTTTTAACTTTCCAAGACGCAGTGAATTGCCAATCACAGAAACCGAACTCAGACTCATAGCCGCAGCTGCCAATATTGGGCTCAACAAAATGCCAAAAACAGGATAAAGAATACCTGCGGCAACGGGCACACCTAAGGAATTGTAGATAAATGCAAAAAATAAATTCTGCTTGATATTCAACATTGTCGCAGAACTGAGTTGTCGTGCTTTGATTATTCCCCGAAGATCGCCTTTTACCAGAGTGACCCCGGCGCTCTCCATTGCAACATCCGCACCTGTGCCCATTGCAATACCCACATGTGCTTGCGCAAGCGCTGGCGCGTCATTAATTCCATCTCCTGCCATAGCGACAATTTTACCATTGTTCTGGAGATGTTTTATTGCTGCTGCTTTTTCATCTGGCAAAACATCGGCAATTACTGCATCAATTTGCAGCTTGGCGGCAACAGCATCTGCAGTTACTTTATTATCTCCCGTGAGCATAACCACTTCCAGTCCCTGTGCATGCAATTCCCTGATAGCCTCCGATGTACTTGCTTTAATCTTGTCTGCTACACCCAAAAGCCCCGCCGGTTTACCATCAACGAGCACAAACATCACCGTTTGTCCCTCAACGCGCAGAGATTGCGCCCGAGCAAAATAATCAGCATCGGAAATTCCAAGCTCTGCCATTAACGCCAAATTACCGAGGGCGACCTCCACGCCTGCAACCCGCCCTGAAATGCCTTTCCCAGTGAAGGAATTAAAATCTTTTGCAGAATCCAGATTCACCTGGCATTCTTTCGCGCCACCAACGATGGCAGTTGCAAGAGGATGTTCACTGCCTTGTTCCAGACTTGCTGCAAAATAAAGTAAACGCTCTTCACTTAATTCAGGATCAACTGTAACAAGCGATACCAGTTGCGGTTTACCTTCTGTGACAGTGCCGGTTTTATCAACCACAAGCGTGCTCACTTTGCGCATAATTTCAATGGCTTCAGCATTCTTGAATAGCACGCCAGAACCTGCACCTTTTCCGGTTGCAACCATAATAGACATGGGTGTTGCCAAACCAAGCGCACAGGGGCAGGCAATTATGAGTACAGCGACGGCATTAATAATCGCGTACGCCATGCGCGGTTCCGGCCCAACAAGAGACCAGACAATAAACGTAATTATAGCAATGACAATGACAATGGGTACAAAGTAACCAGAAACAATATCAGCTAGTTTTTGGATTGGCGCGCGACTGCGCTGGGCTTCTGCAACCATATTCACAATGCGCGAAAGTAACATGTCAGCCCCAACTTTTTCAGCTCGCATTATCAAAGAACCAGTTCCGTTGATAGTTGCCCCGATTACCGGATCACCTTTCTGTTTCTCAGCCGGGATCGGCTCACCGCTGATCATCGATTCATCAATTGAACTCAGGCCATCGAGCACGATGCCATCGACAGGAACTTTTTCACCGGGTCGAATCCGAAGTTTGTCTCCTTTTTGTACTTTTTCAAGAGGGATATCGG
>QQUM01000774.1 GCA_008501545.1 Calditrichota bacterium | reverse complement strand
TGTTTGGCGCAAGCCAGAAGTGTTTTTGGCGCAGTTAAATCATTTCCCTGGAAACCACGCACGCGAGCAGCCGCCATTTGTGAGGCCAAATACGGGTCTTCGCCAGCGCCTTCGACAATGCGTCCCCAACGCGGATCACGGGCAATATCTACCATTGGAGCAAATGTCCAATGCAGGCTTGTCGCGGCGGCTTCCACAGCGGCGATTTGCGCTGATTTTTCGGCATTAGCGGGGCGCCAACTTGCAGATTCGGCCAGGGGAACCGGAAAAATGGTACGAAAGCCATGAATTACATCGTATGCGAAAAGCAACGGAATACCCATGCGGGATTCCTCCACCGCAATGCGTTGCAGCTCACGCGTTCGTTCAACGCCATGAACACCGAGAAAAGAACCGATTTTGCCTTTTTTAATTTGAGCACGATATTGTTTACGAATCTTTTCTTCGCGGTCGCCCCAAACCCATCGAGGCTGATTGAGCTGTCCCAATTTCTCTTGCAGCGTCATTTCAACCAGCAAGGAATCGATGAATTTTTCCATTCGCTGATCAGGGCTTTGAACCTCTGGCTGCGCTTTTGCTTGCCGTGTGCCATTTGTCAAAAGCAGCGCCATTGCGATTAAAATGTACACGCTGAATTTTCGATTCAATTTTGGTTGCCCTTTCGCTTTCTGGATTTTAATAATTTTCGAGTTTCTCCAACAACGGCTTAATTGTCTCAGTCCAAATAGCATAACCCTTTGCATTCATGTGCAGCTTATCGTCGATAAAAATATCATCTCGAATCGAGCCATCCGCATTGAGCATCTTTGAGCTGACATCGACGAAAGTCAGGTTCTCCTTTTCTTCACAGAAAGTGCGTATGAGCCCATTGGTTTCCTGCATTTGCGGCCACATCGCTTGTCTCTCAATGCTGGGTTTTATGGATAAAATATAAACGGGTGTACCAGGCAGGTTTTTTTCAACAAAGCGGGCAAATTCTTTGTAGTGCACGATAATTTCTATCGCCAGTTTGCCGGCTGAGACGTCATTGTCCCCTTCATAAAATACAATGGCGCGCGGTTTGTAAGGTTTGATGATTCGATCAAAGAAAGGCAAAACATGCTCAGCTTGCGAACCGCCAAATCCGCGATTGATGACCTTGATGGGGTTCATATCCTTATGCAAACTCTGCCACATGCGAATACTCGAGCTGCCAACAAACAAGATGGCGTCTTCTGGCGGTGGATTGATTTTATCCGCGTTTTCAAACTCACGAATGTCATTTTCAAAGGGATACGAACCGCTTTTCTGAAATCCGAGACGCTGCAAACCGCGTTGCACCACCGGATCCTGCATCATATATTTCCACACGAAACCGTTGCGCCAGTTTTCAATCATCAGCACAATCGGTCCCTGATCGATGCCGAGATAATCAGGATTATACCAGTCGATGGTTGGATTAAACGCATCGTAAAAACCGTATTTTCCCCACAGCCCTTTGTTGCCATATTTTTCATACATGTTGATCAGTGCAGGGATCACAAGATCAGGCGCAAAATCGATGGACGCAGCAGCAGCGGTGGGGGCGATGGTGCCGTCATCGAAACGGGTTAAATCGGGGCCGCTTGTGCCGCGCGCGCCATAGCGCCGGAATTTTCGTGTTTCAGTATTGTATTCCGGGCCGGGGCCATCGCAGGCGGTCAAACCCCATGTCAGAGAATCATAACCCGTCCATTGGTTTGGATTCTCTACCGCATAGCGGTGTTGAACGATGACAGCGCGCTGTGCATTTTGAAAATAATCGATGCCTTTTTCGCGCATGTAGGTATCTTGCAGGTTGCGAAAATCGACGAACATGTGGGAATACTGATGTCCGAACAGGGGAGGGAAGGAAACAAATTCGATATCCTCGTATGGCTGACGCCAATCATATTTGGCAAGCCATTTTTCATAAGCTTTTTCCGCGCCTTTGTAGCCGCTGCCCGCTGCGAGAATATGCAGAATTAATGCTTCGTTGTAACCCGTCCAGGCGGCGTCTACAAAACCTCTTTCCGGTCGCCATCCCATGGACATGGCCTGGGCATGTCCGCCGGAATCAGGAAAAGTGATCCAGTCCCAATCGATGCGGTAGGTTATGGAATCTGTCAGTTGGCGAATTTCGATGTCAATGGGATCGTCGGAATTGTAATAATTATAGGCAAAGCGAGCTCCCGCAAGCAGCAGTCCGCTGTCGATGGTGGAAAGCTCGCAATTTCTGAATCGTTTGCCTTCATCCATGGTGAGAAAATGATAGTACAATCCTTTGTATCCTGTGCTTTTTGGATCTGGGCTTTGCTCGGATTGCCAGAAAAAACGCAGGGCGTTTACAGTGAGTTCAGCTGCTTTCTCACGGGAAATCCATCCTCTTTCCGCACCGATTGCCCAGGTTGGCATGGCAAAGCCAACTGCTGCAATGCTCGAAAAAGAGTTCGAAGTTGAGCGGTCTTTCACCAGGCCATTTTTATGATTCGTTTGTTCGATAAAATAAAGGAAAGACCGATATTGCAGCGTATCGAGAAATGCCTCTGTATTCTCCGTAAGCTGCGGGTTGAAATAGCGACCATCAAATTCTAGATGTTTGAGATCCTGATTGCAACTGGCAGTAAAAATCAGGAGAGAAAAAATGGAAATGGTAAACAAAAGTCTGTTTTTCATAAGATTTATCCTGTTTATTTATATCCAACAATCACAACATCAACATCATGCTCGCCGCTTTTCTGTGGTGGAATCACATTGCCCGCTATTTTCCCACCGTTGAGTAAAATCTCACTTACACCACCGGTTTTGCCATTTGGATTATGAATGGTGATGTTGTAAACGGCATTGCGGAATTGGCGTTTTACACGCACTTCCGGCCAATGGGCTGGAATACAGGGATCTATTTTCAATCCTGCAAGCGTCGGCTGCACACCGCAGATGGATTCGTGCGCGATGCTGAAAAGCCAGCCAACAGAACCGGTGTACCATGTCCAGCCTGCGCGGCCGTAATACTCTGAATCT
>QQUM01000374.1 GCA_008501545.1 Calditrichota bacterium | reverse complement strand
TATGATAACGATGGCTTTCTCGATATTTACGTGGTCAGCTGCTATGAACGCAATATCCTTTTTCATAACAATGGTGATGGCACGTTTACCAACATCGCCCGGCAGGCAGGTGTCGATGGCGTGGGACGATCAGTCGATTGTGTCAGCGGCGCTTTCAACAATGACGGCTGGGGGGATTTCTACGTTGGCAACTACGATTCTGATCCGGGCAATCCGGACTATGGCGGCAACTATGAAGGGTATAACCGCTTGTACTGGAATAATGGTGACGGTACATTTACAAATGCGCCAGGCATTACGGCAGACCGTGCGCGCACCATTGGTTCATCGATAGGCGACATAAATAACGATGGCTTTGATGATCTCTATACAGTGAACTCGACAAAATTAAACAAACTCTATTTGAACCAGGGCAATGCGAACAACTGGCTGCAAATTCAACTTGAGGGCGACCAAAGCAGCCGCGACGCAATCGGTACGAGAATTGAACTTGATGTTGGTGGTGAAAAAAGAATCAAAGAGATTTCCGGCGCCAGCGGTTATTGTTCCCATTCTTCCCTGATTCAAACATTTGGACTCGGCGCTGCCACATTGGTTGACCGCATCACTATTAAATGGCTGAGCGGGACGATCGATGAATTAACCAATGTAAACGTCAATCAACGATTGTTTTTAAAGGAAGGCGAGGTCGGCCATACAGTTTCTTTTCAGTTTACTGAAATTGGTTCTGCGATGCTCACTCCAAATAAAGTGAAAATATCGTGGCAGACAAATAATCTTTCAAGTGGATATGTGCAGTATGGCTTAACCAATACTGTCTCAAATTCGACGAATCCAACTGCTTCGGGCTACCTGTTTTCCGAGGAAATTGATGGGCTCCTGGCGGATACCACGTACTACTACAAAATAGTTGCAGAAGATACGGCAGGACAGATTATTAAAAGTGAACTCGCCTCTTTCGTTACCACAATTGCCCCTATACCAGCTGAAAATATTGCATCACAGGCCACCGCAACAGCAAGCAGCGAAAATACCAGATGGGGGCAAACGGCATCCAAAGCGGTTGATGGTATTGTGGATGGCTATCCTGGAGATTACACAAAGGAATGGGTTGCTGACCAGTCGCCCGCCGGCACGTGGATAAACCTCATGTTTTCAGAAGACCGCGTTATTGATAAAATTATTTTACATGACCGCATAAATCTGAACGATCAAATTCTGGGTATGCAAATCACTTTTGATAATGATATGCAGCTGGAAACCGGCCCTTTGCCGAATGATGGCAGTGGACTTGAAGTCGTGTTTGATCCAGTAGCCGTAAAAGCTATTCGATTTCGGGTTACAAACGCCGAAGGCAGCACAGCTGGACTTGCAGAAATTGAGGTCTGGCAGGCGGCTCAAAATCTCACAAACTCCGAACTGTCTCTGGATCAAATCAACGTAACCGAAGTCGATTCAAATAGTGCTGTCATTGGTTGGAAAACGAGCATTTCTGCTTACGGACGCTGTTTTGTCAATGAGGATACACTTGAAACCAGCCTTGCAGATTCGCATACTGTCTTTATCGAAAATCTGATGCCTGAAACGGAATATCCGTTTTCTGTATTTGCTGAATCGGCTGATGGCCAAACAGCGCAGTCTGATATCTTTACTTTTACCACCATGCCAGGAATTGTGCCATCTGATACGACATCCCCGGATACAACGGAAACGCCGGTGTTGGTTGACATCACCGGTGAGGGTGTGGTATCGGCGAGTAGTGAAAAAAGCCGATGGGGCCAAACCGCTTTCAAAGCGGTTGACGGCATTATCGATGGATATCCGGGGGATTACACAAAGGAATGGGTCGCTGATGAAACACCGGTCGGCGCATGGATACGCCTTTCGTTTCCACAACCAGTCATCGCTGGTAAAATAATTTGTTATGATCGCCCCAATTTAAATGATCAAATTCTTGGATTTGTCCTGCATTTTAGTGATGGGGCAAGCCTGGAATTTGGAGAATTGCAAAACGATGGCACTGCATCAGAATTTACATTTGAGCATCGACAGACAACCTGGATTGAGCTGGAAGTGACAGCTGCCAGGGGTGGGAATGTCGGTCTGGCTGAGTGGGTTGTTTGGGGTGCCAGTATAGCGGCAAAAAGTTTTGCGACGGACGTTACAAGAAATCCGACTTCTTTTTACGTAAGCAGCAACTACCCGAATCCTTTTAATGCAAAAACCCGGTTTGAAGTAAACATTCCGGAACCCGGATGGCTTCAAATTGCCATTTTTAACATAAAAGGTGAAAAAATAAAATTGTTGGCGGATGAAATCGTTGCGCCGGGAATGCAAAAATATACCTGGAATGGACGCACAGATAATGCAGCGGATGTAACAAGTGGTATTTATTTTCTGAATACTCTTTTTATTGGCAAATCGGGCGTTTCAAATCAGTCGACTGGCAAACTCATGTATTTGAAGTAGGGGATTGTTGATGTGGAAGCTTTCTGCATAAAATACAGTCCCGACGATATGATCAAGCCTGAAACCTGATTTTTATATTACACAATCCGGATCGTCTGTTAAAATTTGATAATTGGAAGCAGGCCTGATTCCTGCACGATTTTTTGGCCTGTTTCAGTCATTGTCCAATCGATAAATTTTTTTGTCCGGCCCCGTGGTTTATTGACTGTGTACAGATACAGATAGCGCGAAATCGGGTAGGCATCATTTCGAATATTTTCCGGATTAATCTCCACATCATTCACACGTACTAATTTGACATCGTCTCCATAGGCAAACCCGCCATAGCCGATTGAAAACGGGTTTTTTTGCACGGCACGCACAAGTGCGGATGTCCTCGAAAACACAAGCATATCCGGAGAATAGGATTCGCCTTGCAAGAGGTGTTCACGCAAAAAATAGCGGGTCCCGGAATTCCGTGACCGGCCATAAAGATAAATAGAAGAGTCTTTCCAGGCAAATTTTTTCCAGCTCGTAATCTCACCAGTATATATTTTTTTCAGTTCTTCC
>QQUM01000463.1 GCA_008501545.1 Calditrichota bacterium | reverse complement strand
GAAGTTGGAGATGAGAATATCTTTATCTTCGGGGCGACTTCAGATCACATCCAAGATGCCCTGAGTAAGGGCAATTACAAGCCATGGGAATATTATAACCGGAATATGGTCATAAGACTTGTAATGGATGCATTAAATTCATCGCTATTTTCGGCAGGCAAAACGAATGACTTCAAAGAGCTTTTTGATATGCTGGTTTATGAAGTTGACCAGTATTTTCATCTTGGCGATTTGTCTTCCTATGTAGCAGTTCAGAAAAAAGCCGTGAATGAATACGTCAGAAGAAATACATGGACACAAAAAGCAATTTTGAATGTTGCACGAGCCGGATATTTTTCCAGCGACAGGACAATTAAGGAATACGCAAAGGATATCTGGAACGCAAAACAAGTTAAGTAACCTGCTCTATAATTCTTGACTTTTCACGTAAAAATATTAATTTCAAATCGATTTTAATTTGAATGATTTTTGTAGCCGGATATCTATTCTTATCAAATTTTAGTGACAATCCCCCTGCATTTTCATTTCAAACTCTTTTGTTCGTCAAAACCACATAGAAAAAAGCAATTTCACTTTTTCGAGGGAACGTGATGCGGATTGCCATCATCAAAGAGAAAAGCATTGAAGAAAACAGGGTTGCTATAACGCCGGCTGGCGTGAATGCACTCGTAAAGGAAGGATTGGAGATCATCATTGAGGAGGGCGCCGGTGTCGGTTGCGGCTTCAGTGATGATACGTACTTCATTGCCGGAGCAAAACACGCATCTGATTTGCAGGAAGCCCTCGATTTTGCAGATATTATTGTAAAAGTGCTGCCTCCTGATGCCCGGGAGGCGGCACTTTTGCGTTCCAACCATGTTCTTTTTTCATTCAACCAGCTTTCCCTTCGAACAAGAAACAGTATCGATTCGCTGCTGAAAAATAAAGTAAACAGCATGGGAATTGAACTCATTTTATCCCAAAACAAATCCAACCCTGTCCTCGTTGCGATCAGTGAACTCGCAGGCAAGATGTTGCCGCAAATCGCCGGGCGTTATCTCGAAAGCACATCCGGAGGGCGCGGCATCGTCTTAAGTGGTGGACCGGGAGTACCTTCCGCAAATGTGGTCATTTTGGGAGCCGGTGCCGTAGGGGTCAGTGCTGCAAAATGTTTTCTTGGACTCGGATGCCAGGTCCACATACTCGATCGTAATATTGAGGCATTGCGCACCGTTGATCGTGTATTTGACGGGCGGGTCATCACATTGCCTGCAACACCTCTCGATATAGAAAAAACTGCGCGTTTTGCAGATGTGTTGATCGGCGCTGTTCACATATTTGGTGCACAAACACCACGTATCGTTACCCGCAATGTTATCCGCGAAATGAAAGCAGGCGCTGTCATTATCGACATGTCTGTGGATCAGGGGGGATGTTTCGAAACATCAAAACCGACAACGCTTAGCGATCCGGTTTACATCGAACATGATGTGATTCATTATTGTGTGCCGAATATTTTATCCAGTGTTGCACGTTCAGCCTCCCACGTATTAAATCAGGTTGTGCTGGATATTGTTCACGATATCGCCGCACGTGGTTTTGAAGACACTTTGCGTGAAAACAGCCATTATCAGCACGGCTTGTTAACATATAACGGTATATGTACAAATCAAGGATTAGCCAATATGCTGGGTATTACAAGTGTTATCCCAGCATCTTTAATTATATCTTCATCGAGAAATTAAATAAAAAGTCAAAGGAGAGTAGTTGATGAATAAATTGACCATCGACCAGGTCGATCTAATGGGAAAACGTGTATTAATGCGTGTTGATTTTAATGTGCCGCTTAAAGATGGCGTCGTAACAGATGATACGCGAATTCAGCGGGCACTTCCAAGTATAAAAAAAATAATGGACGAAGGCGGCAAACTGATTCTGATGTCACATTTAGGGCGGCCTAAAGGTGAAGTAAAACCAGAATTAAGTTTAAAGCCTGCTGCAGAGCGCTTGAGTGATTTGATTGGAAAATATGTTGCTATTACACCGGATTGCATCGGTGGCGAAACCAGTGAAATGGTCGGCAAACTGCAGAATGGTGATGTACTGTTACTTGAAAATTTGCGTTTCCATATTGCTGAAACGAAAAATGATGAAGCATTTTCAAAGGAACTTGCTGCCTTCGGCGATGTTTACATAAACGATGCATTTGGAACGGCACACCGTGCACATGCGAGTACAGCCGGTGTGACAAATTATATCGAAACATGCGCTGCAGGATATTTGATGCAACGCGAATTGGAATCCCTGGGCCGGTTACTGCATGGTGCAGAAAAACCATACGTGGCTATTTTGGGCGGCGCAAAAGTGTCTGACAAGATAGAAGTTATTAATAATTTACTTGGTACAGTAAATAATATTCTTATCGGCGGGGGCATGGCCTACACATTTTTGAAAACCCAGGGAAAAACAATCGGCAAGTCGCTTTTGGAAGCAGATAAACTCGATGTTGCACAGCATGCGCTCGATAAAACCGGTGAGGGCGCCGGAGTTGCCATCAATCTTCCGGTGGATCATGTCGTTGCTGCTGGAATAGATGCTGCTGGTGGCAATACCACAGACGATGTTGAAATCGCTGAATCAGATATTGGTGTCGATATCGGCCCGAAGACAATGGCCACATACGTTGACATTATTAAAAATGCGAAAACTATCTTCTGGAATGGGCCAATGGGTGTTTTCGAAAATCCGGCCTTTGCGAAGGGCACACTCGCTATCGCACAAGCGGTCGCCGATGCAACAGATGCTGGTGCTTTCAGTGTGGTTGGCGGGGGAGACAGTGTTTCCGCATTGAATAAATCCGGTTTGAGCGACAAAATTTCCCATGTATCCACCGGTGGTGGGGCTTCATTGGAATTCATGACTGGAAAAAAATTACCAGGTGTTGATGTGCTGAACGATGCATAATTCTTCTCTCATAAGATAAAAGAGGCAGGCAGGGATTTCTGCCTCTTTTATCACGACTTCACTGAGACAACGCTCG
>QQUM01000455.1 GCA_008501545.1 Calditrichota bacterium | reverse complement strand
GAGTGAACGCTCCAGTGTCCGCTCAACCGGTCGCAGAAGCGGGCGCAAAAACAGATTCTCTGTACTCGCTCCGATTATATTTGTTGTACGGTCACGATCTACAATATCCTCCGGGTCGTAGCCCAGTATAGAAAGCACCTGCATTTGTGAGGTATTGTAAGCCGGAATGTCCGATTCCAGTTTAAAATATGCGTTCTCATATCGTCCACGTTCCCTGAATTCACCGGTTTCCGGATCTTTTGCCTGCAATTTTAAATAGACATATTTCTCATTCAAAGAATCTGGCACTGTTGTCCAGGCCTGTCCCCACACCATCGGATCAAGAGAACTTCTATCCCAGCTTGCGACAAACTTATCAACACGAAATGAGAGATCGAGGTATTCAATCGTTCCCCGCGTTGATTCAATTCGCCCCGTTACGCGGAATGTGCTGGTGTCCGGCCCTGCCTCGGTTCGCAACAACTTCTGCTGAAGTGTTAGAGGGATTGCAGGCGCATTGTCCCGGGAGCCGGTATCCGGTTCTTGTGTTACGCTCAACAATTGTATACTGTCTTCACGATTCAGAGCGAGTTCAAGGCCGTAGTTCGGAGACATCGTTTTTGTCGTATCAATGATAATTCCGGTGAAAGTCAATTCACTTATGCCATCATCAATTCCAGCATTAATAATCACTTTATCGATACCGATATTGGAGAATTCAGCAACATATCGATTATTTTTTCCAGCAATTGCGTGCACATCCCAATTTGAATTCAACATAATATAATCGATAAGTGGACTCGGCCGCTCGCTGACTTCATAATATGGATAGATGGCATTCACGTCATTCAGGACAATTTCACCACGAAATACCGGGTGGAACCACGGCCCGCCGACGAGAAAGTTTTCACAAGAATCCATACCTTTAATTTGAAAACGTCCTATTTCATCACTCGCCATGAGTGCGGGAATGTTAAGTGGCAAGCCTTTACTACTCGACTGGAGATGAAAGGTTCCCAGACTCATCCAATTGTTGTTAATTCGCAGTGGCAATCCAATTTGCCCCTGTTGAGCCGGCGCGGTTGCAGTATTGTAAATCGCAAGCGAAGCGTCACCTATCTGACCGGTTACCGATTTAATGTTGATAAAATTGCCTTCTGTAACCACGTCCCCCTGAATTTGATCGATTTCATTGACAACTTCATTAAATCCCAGCTGCCCATCTGCAACTGTAAGTTTGCTATCAACAAGCTTGACGCTTTTGTAGGATCCTTTCAGGCCAATATCAAGCGCACAACTGCTGGTAGCGTTGTTGAGTAAGGGCACGAAGTCAAATAATGTCGCAAAGATATTCCCATAGCCACTGAGGCGTACATTGAGATCTTCATTGCCATTAAGAGGGACATAGCCCCCACCGTTCAGAACAAATTCATCCTTGCGGGTATACGTTATTTTATTGGAATTCAAGCCAGAAAAAGAAATAAAAGAACTGTCCTTCGCAGAATCTGTGGTATCTCCAAAATCAAAAGCAAGCTCATCAAATTTAAACCAGAGCAGGTTTCCAGACCGTATTTTTATTGAACCGGTTGCAGGAGCTGGCCAGGTATCGCCTTTTATTTTTAAATTGATGTTCGTCATCCCCCCCAAGATGCTATCCTTCCTTGTTGCAGCCAGGATCACATCATTCATATCCAGATCATTTGCTACCAAATCCAGGTCAACAGAAAATGGGGATAAATCCACCCATCCTGCTGATCGTAAAAGTGGTGAACCATTTTTTGAAAGCGATACATTTTCTATATGAATTGTGTTTTCCTTCAGCGCTGCTTTCAACTGCGCGGTCAGCATTCCAATACCATTATATTTGGCGCCAAGCATCCAGGTTTCGGTCCGGATTTCAGGTTTATGCAAATCGCCTTTAAACTGAATCTGACTTAAAAGTTTGCCACTCAATTTTGTCGTTCCATCCTCATTTTTTGCGGAAACCTGGTCAAGATCCAGATTGGAAACACGTAATTCAGCATCAATGGTTTTCTGGCCACGCAAATCAATGTTGCAATGGCCATCCAGCCAATGTTGATTGCCAAGTTGTGTAAAAACGATAGAAGTATCGGTGAGATCGGCCTCGAAATTTGTCGCAAAAGAATAGCTGTTTTCCGGA
The DNA here is from genome assembly GCA_008501545.1 of Calditrichota bacterium. Taxonomy (GTDB): domain Bacteria; phylum Zhuqueibacterota; class Zhuqueibacteria; order Zhuqueibacterales; family Geothermadaptataceae; genus Bioreactorimicrobium. Next base: position 880 of record QQUM01000455.1, on the reverse strand, counting down.
AAGAATTGAATCGTACCACCGATATGACTCAACGCCGGACTCCGTTTTTTCAACGTAAAATTACTAACGAATTGGGTATGTTGAGATTTAAAACTATATCCCCTGAGATTCAGTACCAGATTGTCACCCAGTCCATTGAAGTTGGCGTCAATACTGTATCTGTCTGCTACCTGGCTAATCGGTTGCACACCGAGTGTTGTGAGAATGTGCCCAATATTTTCGACGTGGACCTGATAATACGGATTCTCTCTTAAATTGCTGATTGCACCATTGGCCTGGAATTTTCGATCAATTGTCCCGGCACCAAAGCTGAGGTTCCAATCATCAACCGTAAAATGTCCCAAAATATCAATTGCTTCACGGTCATTAGCAGACATCGACATGGAGTAATTGCCATTCAAAACCGGCGCATCCAGCGGACCAGACAATTCTGCATCAACTGCGCCAAAATTCTCCGGGAGGTCGAATGGAATCAATTCCTTGAAATTACTGATGAATTCCCCCTCACCAACGAGGTGCATGTCCAGAGGACGATGCGGCTTATTAAACGCCAATTTGCCCCAGGATTCGATTTTTGAATGAAGAAACTGGGCACGAACCTCATCCAAATAAAGTGTTGAATCTTTAAATGACATCTCAATCCGGACATCCTGTACCGGACGATCGATAATGGCCAGATCTTCTGCTACAAAAACACCGCTAAACCGCGGATTCTCAATTTTTTCTCGCAGGGCAAGGTGAACCTTTCCGGCACCGCTTACAGGGAAGGGGGATTGCGGGTTCAACTTGTTGGAAAATTTTTGCAGATCGATTTCCGGAGAATAGGCATCGATATTGAGCCGGGGAGCGAGCAGGTTGTTAATCGAGCCAAGAATATTCA
>QQUM01000086.1 GCA_008501545.1 Calditrichota bacterium | reverse complement strand
TTGGCAGTGACACTGGGGTATCAAATCAATCAAAATAATTTTCTCAATGTCTTTTATGGAAGCAGACGCGGCGGGCCGGCTTGTACTTCCGGCATTTGCTACAATGTTCTTGATTTCGAAGGATTTGAGATGCGTCTGAGTTCTAATTTCTAAAACAAGAAAGGAATAATTTTATGAAGAAGACAACAAACATATTCACTTTTTTCACTCTCTTTTCAGCTGTAACACTATTTGCAGGTGTGGGTGATACGGCAGAAAACTTCACAAAGAATACACTGGAACATGGCCAATTTCAACTCGCCGATCACAAAGGGAAAGTGGTTTATCTCTTCTTCGTCGGCTATAACTGAGGGAGCTGCATTGCGGCTGGTCCAGCCACAGAGTCCCAAATTTATCAAAAGTATAAAGATCAAAATTTTACAGCCATTTGTCTTGAAACATGGAATGGCTCTGAATCCGGTGCACGGTCCTATAAAAACAGAACAGGTATCACATATCCGATTGGCATCAACGCCGGCGATGTCGCACAGCTTTATCAAACGAGCTATGATTATTCAATTGTCATCGATCAGGACGGAATAATCCAATACTCCGACTGGGGTGCAAATACACAGGAGATTACAGCAGTTATCGATAATCTGCTCGCAAACACAACATCTGTTACAGATGAATCTGCGGCCCCGGAGACTTTCTCATTAGCAGAAAACTATCCGAATCCATTCAACCCGGTGACTACCATTCAATTCACACTTGCTGCAAGTCAACAAGTGAGCCTGAAAATCTACGATTCGCGTGGCAGGTATGTAAAAACACTTGTGAATGGTGTGCGTGAAAGCGGTACGTATAGTATTGCGTGGCATGCCGTGCAAGAAGATGGTCAACTCGTACCATCCGGAGTATACTATGCGATTTTACAAGGTGAGAACCAAAGACGTGTGCGTAAATTATTGCTTTTAAAATAGCATTGTTTATTCAGTCTGCTTAATTCATGAATTTATGAAAATGTGCCCGGCACTTAGTTAATTCTACAAAATTCATCTAAGTGCCAGGCACATCACATGCGCTTTATCAGTAAAAATAAACTTTTACTGGAAGTCGACCGGATAAGTCAGGTCACGGCGCTATTACTTTAATTAACTATATTCTAATATCTTTGTTAAAATCACATCACAATTCTGGCCCGATACGATGCGGATTGTCACGCCGCACACCATCCTCATGGGCAAGACCAGTTTTTCTATTCTCATCAATTCACGCCTTGCTTTCAATTTAATCGAAATCTTCCGATTCTATATAAATAGTTCGAAACAGGAAGTTGGCTGCAACCAGCAACACTGTCAATAAAAAATATTAATACACTTCGAGTTGAAAGAAAAACATCGTAATCTTTAATTGACAATCTTATTATTTATTATTATTTTTTTAATCAAGTTCATTCATTAAATTAACAGGATTAATATAAATCGACCTGATCCGGCATATAACATGAAAATTTCATTAACTGGATTAATAGTAGAAATTATGAATTTAAAAGCAGTGACAAGGAGAATTGACTCATGAGCAGAGCAAAAACCATCTTAATAACCACAGTTTGTACTGTTTTTTTAGGTGCCAATCTCATAGCACAAGAGGGAAAAGTTTTTGACTACACAGGTGCAAAAGGTTGTAGAAAATGCCATAAATCAGTAAAAAGTGGTGAACAATATAAAATTTGGCTGGAAAACAGCCATGCAAAAGCATATGAAACACTTGCATCGGAAGAATCACTAAAAATTGCCAAAGAAAAAGGCATTGCCGATCCTCAAAAAGCAGACGAATGCCTGAAATGCCATGTGACAGCTTATGATGCTCCTGCAGAGCGTTTGGGAAAAAGATATGCCATCGAAGAAGGTGTGAGCTGTGAATCATGCCACGGAGCAGGTTCAGCGTATTCGAAAAAGAAAATTAAAAAAGCCATTGTTGCAGGGGAGATGGATCCTGCCTCTGTTGGACTTTTAAAAGTGACAAAAGAGACATGTGTGGATTGTCACAATGAAGAAAGCCCCACCTATAAACCTTTTGATTACGAAAAGCAGAAAGAAAAAATCGCACATCCCAAGCCCAAGGGTTAATTTAATATTTAAGAATTTTGACTTAACCTCCTTAACGTATTCAAACGGTTAATAATTCATGAAAAAAATCCTGATCTGTTTAGGGATTTCACTTTCCTGCGCTTTTTCGCTTAAAGCGCAGGATTATGTCGAAATCGATAATGTTGAGTGTTTCGATTGCCATAACGACCCTGAAATTCAGGAAGATGCAACCGATTCCACGCAAGTACTTTTCGTTGACGAAGACAAATTTTCCAATAGTATCCACGGGGATATGTACTGTACTGAGTGCCATATGGACGTAACTGATTCTGACCACGACGAAGATTTGGAAAAAGTAAAATGTGCTACCTGCCATGATCTTAGCGAAGAAGATGTTATGGCCAGTGTGCATGGCAGCGCAGCGATGAAAGAATTCCCGGAAGATTTACCGACATGTGCTAAGTGCCATGGCAGCCATTATATTGCCGAGGTTGCCGATTCATCCTCGTGGATGAGTAAAAAGAATCAAGTGCAGGTCTGTAAACAATGCCATAGTGATGCAGCTATGGTTGAGCGGCATCAAATGTCCGCTCAAAGCCCGATCGAAAGCTACCTCAATGATGCGCATGGCAAATCGGCAGCATCCGGTGATGAGGATGCAGCAGTTTGCAGTGACTGCCACGGTGGCCACCTAATGCTTCCGCATACGGACCCAAATTCTACAATCAGCCGAATGAAGCTTGCAGCGACCTGTGGTGAATGCCATGAAGAGCAAACCGAGGATTACTTGATCAGCAAACATGCCAAATCTCTTGAAGAAGGCGGTAAGGATGCACCCGCATGCAACGACTGTCACTTCGAGCACAACATTATTTCCAAGAATGATCCGAAATCCCCAACATCCACAGTGAAAGTTGCGCTAAACATTTGTTCACCATGCCATACATCTGAAA
>QQUM01000041.1 GCA_008501545.1 Calditrichota bacterium | reverse complement strand
AGATATTGGCCAAAGTCGAAGTCCCATGATCCCGAAGGAAATTTTAAAAAAAGTAAAACGCATTGAGATCCAGACCCGTGGTTTGGTAAACGATGTCTTTTCCGGCGAATACCACTCCGTTTTCAAAGGCCGAGGAATGGAATTCGCAGAGGTGCGGGAATACCAATACGGGGACGATATTCGAAACATCGACTGGAATGTGACGGCACGAACCGGCCATCCTTTTGTCAAGGTGTTCGATGAAGAGCGGGAATTGACTGTCATGTTGATGGTTGATGCCAGCCGTTCCGCTGAGTTTGGCACGTACGCACAGATGAAAGGCGAAATTTCAGCCGAGATTTGTGCCCTGCTCGCATTTTCTGCAATTAAAAATAACGACAAAGTTGGCTTGATTATCTTCACGGATAAAATCGAAAAATTTGTGCCGCCCAAGAAAGGCAAAGCCCATGTTTTGCGTGTTATTCGCGAATTGCTCTACCACAAACCGGAAAGCAGTAAAACCGATATCGCGGGGGCGCTCGAATACATGAGCCGGGTCGTCACACGACGTGCGGTTTCTTTTATCATTTCCGATTTTCAAGCACAGGACTACGAGCAAGCCCTGCGCATCGCCGGCCGGCGTCACGATGTGATTGCCGTAACCATAACGGATCCGCGAGAAGTGGAACTGCCGAATGTTGGATTTATTGAACTGGAAGATGCGGAAACTGGAGAGACAATACTGATTGATACATCTGATCCTGCTTTGCGGTCATCTTTTACCGAAAGTGCAGGCTCTGTTCGCAGTGACAGGGAGAAATTACTGCAAAAAATAAACATCGACCGCATCGATATTCGAACGGACCGGCCCTATGCAGAACCGCTCATTCGATTTTTCCGTATGCGGGCGAAACGGTTTCGATAAATATGTTGAAGTTATACGCTGTAGCCCAGGCCCTTGCGGCTTGTTTTCTTTAACCCGGGCCATCGTGAACCGATCACAGTAAGAATAAAAAGTCTAATAAAAAGGAAGTTGGAACACAGCTGTTTTCAACACAGCTGGCATTTGAAAGGATGCACAAGATTATGAAAAGAATTAAATACGCCATTTTGATTGGGGCAGTTCTTGTCGTTGGATTTTCTGCTTGCCAGCAGGGTGCATCAAAGCTACCAGCTGAAACAACCCGGGATTTTGCGAATGCATTATATAACCGCGAGCTTTTTAAGCAAAGTATTCAGGAATATGAATATTATTTGCAATCCTACAAGTTGGATGAGCAGGAGCAGGCGAATATTAGTTATATCATTGGTAATATTCATTTTGAACGCCTGAAAGACTATGAAAATGCTCTTGCTTACTACTTGCGTATCAAGCAGGTTTATCCAAATTCAAACGTCGTTGATGAAGCCAATAAACGAATCGTTGAATGCCTCGAACGGCTGGAACGCAGCGCGGATGCGCAGCAGGCCCTGGAAGAAGCCACATTTCTCGATCCTTCCAAAGCGCGTAAAAGTCGCCCGGGCGAAGTGATCGCAACAATTGGTGATCGCGAAATTACCACCGGTGATCTCGAATATGAAATGAAAATGTTGCCGCCTTATATGAAGTCACAGGTAAAGGATGGTGCAAACAAGTTGGAGTTCCTGCGGCAATATATTGCAACAGAATTGCTTTTCGATTCCGCTCGTCGTCAGGGTTTGGAACGGGACCCTGAAGTGATTGAGAATGCGTACCAGGCGAAAAAGTCGTTTATGGTGCAGAAGCTTTTGCAGGAAGAACTGTCGAAAAATGTCAGCCTCTCCGAAGATGATTTGCGTAACTACTTTCAAGCGAACCTGGATAAATATACAGAGAAGGATTCGACAGGTAGCGGCACACCACCGCAATTTGAAGATGTGCGCAGCAAAGTCACCCAAAATTATATTCTTGAAAAGCAACAAGCGGCCTACGATCGCATGATCGAACGGATGATGCGCGCCCAGGCAGTGGAGATTTTTGAGGATAAGTTGAATTAATTTATAGAAAAATAAATGGCATTTGTGAATCATAATTGGAAACAGAAATTGGTTTTTCTTGTTGGATGCTGGCTTATTTTCAGCATCCCGCTGCCGTCGAATGCGCAGGTACGCGTCAATTCCTCTGTGGATAAATCCCGAATCAAAATTGGTGATCTGATTCACTACGAAGTTCGCTTTCACTACGATGCGGGAATTGAAATCCAGACACCGGGTTTGGGGAGCAATCTCGGCGCTTTTGAGATTCGCGATTTTGGAGATTTCACACCACAGGAGAAAGCCGGTTCCTTCGAAAAAATAGTAACCTATACTATTTCAACTTTTGATACAGGCGCATACGTTATCCCACCAATTTCTGTGGGCTATACGGTGTTGGCAGATTCAAGTGAACATTTCATCGAGACGGAACCCATTGACATTTATGTCGAATCGATGAAGCCCAGTGAAGAAGGCGATATTCGGGGATTGAAGAACCAGGCAGAAATCCCCATTGATTTCAAACGGATTATAATCTATGCCCTTATTGCCCTCGCTGTCATACTTGCTGTTGTGCTGTTTTGGTGGTATCGTAAAAAACGCCAGCAAGGTGGTCTCTTCAGCACGCCGGAACCGCCACCTCGGCCGGCACATGAAGTTGCGCTTGAGCGATTAAATAATCTGGAAAGTTCCGGTATGTTGGCCGCCGGGGAGATAAAAGACTATTTTACAGAGCTATCCGAAATACTGCGGGAATATATCGAAGGGCGATTTTCTATTCCAGCGCTTGAATCGACAACATTTGAAATCATGCAAGCGTTCGATAAACCTGAGTTTCACGATGTCGATCTTGGCGCGATTGAACCTAATTTAAATCTGAGTGATCTCGTGAAATTTGCGAAATTCATGCCGCGAGAGGAGGAGGCAATAGCCGCACTTGCAACAACACGGGACTTCGTCGAAAATACAAGGATTAAGGAACTGCCTGTCGAAGCAGAACAGGAAATCGAAACACAAGAACACGAAGCTGTAGAGCAAGTGGAAGAGTCAGCGCTT
>QQUM01000704.1 GCA_008501545.1 Calditrichota bacterium | reverse complement strand
AATGATTGCGGCAAATTCATCCTTGTAAAGTGCATCATTTTCCGTTATATCCTCCACGAGCGAAGGCAACAGAATCAGCATATCCACACTCGCCAGCTCCTGAATTAAAAAATAAAAAAACTTTGCACTGAATTTATTGCGTCGAAACGACTTGAGCACGACCTGGCGTGCAGTTTCAGGCGCTGCGACAGCGAACGCGTTGTGAACCATTTCCAGCACGTTGGTGTGGTCCGTCTCTTTTTCAGCTAATCCGGAATCGATAAATTCCATCCCAAGCTCGACATTTCCTTGGGCAAATTGTGAAATCCCCATCCAGAATTTGACACGGTAGACCCGGTCCAGGGTATAATAATTGATCACTTCCAGTCGTGCTGCATCGCTGTTGTAGAATTCTGCCAGTTCGAGATATTTTTGCCCGGTCTCAATCGTCCGTGCAAATTCCTTCTGCATGTAATTCAATCGGGCGAGATGATAATGGGCATCCACATAATCGTCCCGCACCTGGATTGCTTCCTCGCATGTTTCCCGTGCTTCCTGCAGCCGTTCCAGAGCAATCAAACCACCGATTAAACCATGATAAATCGATAAATAATATGGCGGAGCGCTGGGCATGGTTCGCAGGATATCCAGGGTTTTTTGTGCATAATAAACTGCTTTTTCGAATTTATGGTACTGGGAATAGGCATTGGCAAGATAATAAAAAGCACGCGGGTCATCCGGATTTTCACGGGCATCCTTGCGCAGCAGCCGAACAGAACGTCGGAATTTTTTCAACATGGCAGCCGGATCGAGATCGTATCCAAAGTGGTTAATCCGTATTTCTGAATAATCCACTTTTCCTGCTATCACAACCTGGTTATGAACCGCTGCCTCGTATTTAACACCGACGCCATTCCGGAAGAGTCGTGGATAATTAAAACGAACAGATTGCTTGCCGTCCCGCTTGAAATCCTGAATGACAACGCAATACCCGTGAACATTGTCCGGTGTTTCATTCAGGATTTTTTGTAACAAATCTCGAGAGCTTGCATCAAGTCTTTCATCCGCATCAATTTGCAAAATCCAGTCACCTGTGGCATAACCAATACTCTGGTTGCGGTGCAAGCTGAAATTATTTTCCCAGGGATGGAGGTGGACTTGCGCCCCGAATTCTCTGGCAATCTCTACTGTCTGGTCGCTAGAACCGGTATCAACAACGATCAACTCATCATAGAGTCCTTGCACGCTGGCAAGACAATCCCGCAACATGGCTGCCTCATCTTTGACAATCATGCAAACTGAAAGACGCGGTTTTGTTTTCTTCACCTTTTTAATGGCTGGATGTTTTTGTAATTGTGATTTTTGCTGTTTCCCGGACATGAGATTCCAATGAGTTAAGGACTATTATCTTACGGTTTTTTCTTCGGTTGATGTTTCGGAAAACGTCGTGCGCAGATCTTGTATTTTGTCGGCTAATTTGAGATAATTGTGTGAAATGGCCAACGATTCAATTCGAGCCAATGCGCCAGGTAAATCACCATAGATTTCAACTTTTATTTCACTATATGGCGCCATGACGTCGTGTACTTGTTTGACAAGTGTAAAAATCGGATCAAATTTATTCTTGTCGATATAATACTGGATCGCATCGGCTGCTTCGAGCAGCGTTTCTTCCATATCGATGTCTGCATACATATCCGGATTCTCGACCGTCCCGACATCCGGTGTCAGGCCTTCATAAAGCAAGCGGGCATCTTTATTTGCCGGATACTCATGCAACAGATCAGCCAGCAATTGAATGGCCTCTTCAAATCGACCAATTTCAAGCGCCATTTGCGCCGCATTAAACATAGCTGATTCTCCGACACCGGAATCGTTTTTGTATTTTATAAAGATTTCATATGCAAACTCAAAAAGACCCATTTGCATCAAAAGCAATCCTGCTTCGAACTCTTGTTCTTGCATAAATTTTGGTGTTAAATCATCAACGAGAAATTTTACACTTTTATCTTCCAGTGTATCGAGTGGAAAGATTTTGAGCGTCTCCCTCACAAATTGCGGTGTTTGAAATCGGGTCCACAATATTTTTAATAAAGTGGCGCTTTTATCTCCCGAAACAAGTTGCAAATCCTGGAGCAGATCAAGCGCCCGCGAACTATCAAATCCCTTGATTTTTGTTAGCCCACGCAGGTTTGAAAAGACAGCAGGCCATTTTTGCAGCCGGGCAAGGCTTGCAATCCGCCATGCGCGGACAGAAACTTCATATTTTAAGGAATGAACACCCTCATTTGCCATTTTGTAAACATTTTTTGAGCATGCTGTGGATTTCGCCTGGTATTGCTCACCATACTGAATAATCTCTTCATGTTTATTGTCAAATTTCGCGTTGAGGCATTTGAGATAGAGGGCATCGAGATGATTTTCAGGTAAGTCCTTCGTGGCCTGCAGGAAAACATGCCGGAATTTTTCGCGTTCCCGCACTTGGTAGCATGCTTCACCCCAAATCGTGTACAAACTCCAATAACTCGAGTCAGCCTGAATGACAGTACGGTGATTTTCAAGGGTGCGTGTATAGTTGTTGACAATTTCATCAAAATCATCCGTCCACTGAAGGAACTGATAAAACGCAAACGCAGCGGAAAGATCGCCGGGATAGCGTTCCCAGTACCGAACAATATTATCCCGCATTCGTGTAAAAGCAGTTGATCTGGTGTTTTTACGGATAACATGGATATCACGCTCTAAGGTGATTTTGCTCTTGCTCGTCGTGCCTTTTAATTGAATCGTGTCCAGAAACTCCGTATACGGTTGGGCATGCAAACGCACACAGCGTGTGGCAAATTCACACTGTTCGGTACGGCCGTTTTCTTCAATGCTTCGAACAGGAAAACTGCGACCATCGATATCCGCAGGGATTTGCTGCACGTGCTTTAATAATTCTGCCGGTTCACTACATACCTTCTCATTTGCATAAACAACACGCACCCAGTCGATTTCCTTGCTGGAGTTGGCCTGTAACGAGACAAGCGACTCGTTTAACGATTTCTTT
>QQUM01000538.1 GCA_008501545.1 Calditrichota bacterium | reverse complement strand
AACCTGTCCTGTTTTCGTAATCATAATATTTCCGGATTTAATATCACGATGGACGATGCCTTTTTCATGGGCTGCCTGCAATCCTGATGCAATTTGTTTGGCATAGTCTTCAACCTTGCGAAGGTTGAGAACCTTCGCAAGGTCCGTCAACTCCTCCCCATCGATGTATTCCATTACGATGAACAATTCATCCTCGAATTCTTCAATGGCATAAATCGTCGCGATGTTCGGGTGATTCAATGCGGCTGCAGATCTGGCTTCCCCTTCAAGTCGCTGACGTTCTTCTTCGTTAGCGGCGATTTGTTGCGGCAGAAACTTTATTGCAACATCGCGGTCGAGCCGGGTATCGTGGGCTCTGTACACGATACCCATGCCGCCTTCGCCGAGCTTTGCGAGAATTTTGTAGTGGAGTATTGTTTTGCCGATCATAGATGTTCTCGTAAATCCCTTAAATCTTTCTTCATTGTATTGAATTCTATAAAGGATTTGACTTCATTTGTTTTTTAAATCAGACAAAATTTCTATGGCTGTCTGATAACGGTCATCCGGAACCTTTGCCAGTGCTTTTGTCACGATCTTTTGTAAGCCTTGCGGAATTTCCTCATGTAATTCATCCGGAGGTTGCGGCTCTTCATTCAAAATTGAATAAATAATTGCCTGTTCATACACACCGCGAAATGGGAGTTGGCCAGTAAGCATTTCATACAACATCACACCAAATGACCAGATGTCTGCGCGATTGTCAACGGACGCGCTGCGAATCTGTTCAGGCGACATATAAGCTGTAGTTCTGATTGTTGTGTGCGCTTTTCTGACATCCATATTCACAGTTTTTGCCAAACCGAAGTCAACGATTTTAGCAACACCGTGCATCGTCAACATAACATTAGCCGGTTTTATGTCGCGGTGAACGATACCGTTTTCATGGGCTTTCGCCAATCCCTCTGCTATTTGTGTAGCAATTTCGAGCGTTTCATTCAAAGATAATTGGTTGTTAGAAATGTGCTTTTTCAGCGTTTCGCCATCGTAAAAGGTCATAACGATGTACATGCGGCCATCGTAGGTTTCGTTTATCTCGTGAATGGTGCCAATGTTGGGATGATCGAGCGCGGAGGCTGCCTTGGCTTCCGCAATGAAGCGTTGTTTTGCCTCTTCGTCATCACTTAGATGTTTGGGTAGAAACTTTAATGCGACAAAACGGTCGAGTTTGGTGTCTTCAGCTTTGTAAACCACACCCATGCCGCCACCGCCGAGTTTTTCGAGAATTTTATAATGGGAGACTTTTTCTTCCAGCATGAAATTCCTATAATCGCTTAATTACGACAACCGTTATATCATCATCCTGTGGCGTATCACCTGAAAATATCATGACGGAATTGATGATTTTTTCGACAAGTTCATCCGGCGTGTTCTGACGATTTTCGGTGGCCAATTCAATAAGCCGGGGTTCATCATAGTCTTCATCTGCTGCGTTGGTCGCCTCTGTGACCCCATCGGAATAAAGCACGAGCACATCCCCTTCATGAAAAGGAACGGTTTCTTCGGCAAATGGCAGGTTTTCGACAATGCCCAAAACAGTGCCACCCGTTTGCAGCCGCTGATAGGTGCCATCCTGCGAAAATTTGAAAATGGGATTGTGGCCGGCGTTGCAGTAGGAAAATTCATGCTTGACCGGATCTAATATCCCGTAGAAAAAAGTGGCGAATTTATTAATGTCAGTGCTACGAAAAAGTAAAATGTTCGATTTTTCAATACAGGCCTGGGCCGGCATCTCCATCAGTGTCTGCGCGCGAATCGTTGCTTGCAGGTTGGCCATGAGCAACGCTGCCGGAATCCCCTTGCCGGAAATATCACCAAGGCAAAAGGCGAGTTTGGAGTTCTCCATGGGAATAAAATCGAAATAATCGCCGCCAACTTCTTTCGCAGGAATATTCTTTCCGGCAATTTTATAACCTTCAATTTCCGGAGGCGACTTTGGCATGAGTTTCAACTGGATGAGGTTTGCCAGGCGCATTTCCTCGCGCATCTGGATGAGCGCCTGTTCTTCTTCATATAGTCGCGCATTTTCAACTGCCTGCGCCGATTGTGAAGCGATAATCGCCAGTATTTTCTGATCGGCCGAACTAAAGCCATCGGCTCTTTGCTTGTTAAATACATTCAATAACCCGATGAGTTTGCCTTTCAGACGCAGCGGTACACTGAGCAAAGAATTAATATGCACATCAGCCAGCCGTGTGAGCTGGAAGCGCTCATCATTTTCCAGGTCATTTATGATCAAGGGTTTTTGATTTTTGATCATCCAGCCGGTGAGCTGCGCGTCGAGGCGGAATGGCAACATACCGGTTTTGGAATCGGCGCCACGCACCATAGTCTGCATGGTCTCGCCCTTATTTTTATCATCAAGCAGCATGATGGCAACCTGTTCCACCTGAAGGTGTTTGACACATTTGTTGACAATCAGCCCCATGATATCATCAAGGGACAAGGTTGAACTCATTGCAGTCGCAATATCGTTTAAGATCGATAACTCGGCAACAGCGCCTTTCAGGCGATTGTTTTCAGCCTCAAGTCGCTGAAGTTTTTTAATATCAACGTCATTTTGCATTTTGATTCCACAGCTAAATTTGTATTGGCAGGATTTTCAGGATGAGAAACGTTTATAGTCAGGTCAATTTAACAGAGCGTTGAGAGACGCAAAAATCATTATAATGTTTTATATAAGTTATAATTATTTTATAATTCGGCAAGTGTTCTTTACGAAGAGAACAAAGAACATTGTTTTATCCGGCAGGGTATCAGAGCAATAATGCAAGAGATGATTAAAAAACTTACACAATTTGCAAAGAATGACTGTAAATGAGAGATATAAAAATTTACGAAATCATGGTTAAAGTTTATTCTACAAAAAAAAGCCGGTACGTTTCGCACCGGCTTTTTTTCAACTTAACTTTGTAAAAAATTTACTTCATCAAGATCATCTTGTTCTGCAACATGATTCCGTTCCCAGCTTCAAGACGGTAGAAATACAAA
>QQUM01000078.1 GCA_008501545.1 Calditrichota bacterium | reverse complement strand
AATTGAGAAAAACAGCCATTAAAACAAGACGCAATAAATAGGTGTATGCCGGTAAATCAAGTAACACGGTACAAATCCAACCAGCGCTCAAATATAAAAGCGTGAGAATTACAAATGCGCTGCCACTGAGAAATAAAAAAGCAGTTGTAAACAATGATCTCTCATCAAGTTGCGAATCGTATAATACAGCTTTAAAAAGTGCACTACCAAGACCCAACTCAAGAAAAATTGTCAGAAAAATAAATACGACAAAAAACAATTCCCAGATACCGTATTCTGCCGGACTCAGCCTGCTTGTATAAAGTGGGATAAGAAAAAAACCGATGGCACTGCCCAAAGCATTGGAAAGGCCATAAATCGCCGAATGTTTTCCAAGATTTATAAAATCTTTCAGCACCTGTTTTCCTGTGTCAGACCTCGTTCATATTATTCCGCAGTAATTCTTCCACCGTCAGCGCAATCTCTGTCGCTTGTACCTGTTGCCAGAGTGGAATTGGCCACTCCTGCCGTTTTTTTATCGATTCACCAAAAAGACGCACTTCTTCTGCATGGCCTTTATCCGCATGCTTGCTGCGCATCTTGTTGAAATGCATGCCGTGAATTTCCAATGTCAGGTAGTCGGTCATCGTAATGACTTTCCCGTCGTAGAAAATTTCCATGTGTTCTTTCGGCCAGGACGAATCGCCCATCGCTGTGTAGGTGAGCGTGGCAACGGAGCCATCGGCAAAGGACATGTGTACATTAAAATTGTCGTTGCTTAAGTAATAATCCATCTGTGGTTGAATGCTTTTTGCATCAATGGACACGACCTGGCTTTCCGTGAGAAATGTGAACAAATCGTAAATGTGGCAAGCCTCGCCACGATTGCGGCCACCGCCTTCTTCGGTTTGCACCCAATGGTCTTTGCTGATATAGCCAGCATTCATGCGATAGTTGATGAGCATCGGATTTTTGCGGGCTGTGATATGTTTTTTCACAACCTGCATATAAGGTGAAAATCGCCGGTTGAAACCGGTTAAAAGGAGCGGGGCTGGCGTGTCGTTGTTCTCCCCGGCGTAAAATTCTGTAATTGCATTGAGTTCAGTAGTTGTTAGCGCGAGTGGTTTTTCTACTAAAACATGTTTACCTGCCTGCAACGCAGCCAACGCCATGCTGCCGTGAACATTGTGCCGGGTGGCAAGAAGAATACAGTGAATTTCTTTGTCCTGGAGTACTGCCTCATAATCGCTGCTGCTGTGCAAAGCGTTGTGTAATCTTGCCATATTCACTGCATCATGGCCGCGACGGCTGACGACAGTATGAAGTTGAAAATGCTCCGACAGGGCTTTGATGTTCGGCAAATGGACCGTTCGGGCAAATTCGCCCATGCCAACAACAGCGATATTCAGTCGTGCCGATGGTTTGATGCCATTCAATACGACAGAGCTCAACAAGCGTTCACGACGTTCACTTTTTTGTGGTCCAAATTCGAGCAGCAGTAACGGGGATTTCAATTCGTCCTGCTCAATCAAATGATACGCTTCATCAATTTTTGTAAAATCAAAAACTTTGGAAATGAGCGACTCGATCTGAATTTGACCATTAACCAGCAGGCGCAAGTACTCACGCATATTGCGGTTTTCCGTCCAGCGTACCCAGGGTAGCGGATAATCCTGCCCTTTTTCTTCATAATTGGTATCGTAACGCCCTGGGCCATAGGATGTCGAAATGAAAAAATCGAGTTCTTTTTCGTAAATATCGTGTCGGTTCAATTCGAGCCCCACATCACCAACGAGCACCACGCGGCCTTTTTTGCGACACATTTGAAACGCCGTGGCAATAATATCATTTGATTGTGCTGCTGCGGTAATGATAACTCCGTCAACACCGTAGCCATCGGTAAGGCGTTGCACAAATTCGATTGGCTTCTGCTCATCAGCCGGCATGGTAAACTGCGTTCCCAGGGCTTTGGCAAGCTCCAGCCGGTCCTGTTTTATGTCACAACCGATGACAGTGCAACCATTTGCCACAAGCATCTGGCATGTCAGCTGCCCCAGAATACCAAGACCGATAACAGCAAACGTTTCGCCCAGTGTCGGCTTCAACCGCCGAACTCCCTGCAGGGCAATCGCCCCCAGGGCAACGGTGCTTGCATATTTCACACTCAGGTCCTTTGGAACTACAACAGCCAGATTTGCGGGAACATTGACAACCTGAGAATGAAATGCACACTGTGCACCGGCACAGGCAACCCGATCTCCAACAGAAAAGCCGCGCACGGCGGGCCCCACTTCACGCACCGTTCCGGCGACAGAATAACCGACTGGCGAATCCACACCAATTTTTGAGTTGATAAAATTCCGTGTGTACGATAATCCCTGACGGGAAATCATCTCGATTCCCTTTTTCACGTGTTTTGGTTGGTCCAGTGCTTTTTGCAACAAGGATTGACCACTGGATTTCAGTCCCATCATTTCGGTTCCGGCTGAAATGCAGGAGAATTCCACATCCACCAGAATTGTCCCGGCGCCAACAACAGGTGCCGGGACATCGCAAACAACGGATTTTCCTTCGCGCAACATTATTTGTTTCATGATTTTTTAGGACGTCTTGTTTAATGTTTCAAAGTGAAGTAGTTTAATACGTTCGTAGTGAAGGCTTTCGCCTTTTCCGGGCGGAAAGCATCGGTGAAAGAGACTAAAGTCTCCACTACAAACATTTTAACTCGGTCAGTTGTCCGATCTGGAACTTTACTTTGAAAAGATTCTATAAATTTGCCTGGCAGACGAATAATGTGGTGCACAATCCGGCAAAGGTTTGGCTTGTCGACTGATGCATATGCTCAGTCTGATTCGCGGATTTGTGCTTTGCACGTGCGGTGTAATAGGTGGTCGGTTCTGCCAAAGATAACCATAATTCTCTATTTACGCACAAATATGTCAAAAATTTTAATATACCGGGAAAGGCGCTTCGTACGGCACACAACCTATGATGCTTACTTTCATACGCATGCGCCGCAGCAACCCGGCTTAAGCAGGTTGTTGCTGCTGCT
>QQUM01000252.1 GCA_008501545.1 Calditrichota bacterium | reverse complement strand
TGGCTTCAGCTGCCCGGCATTGACAGTTTGGCCTTTTGCGAGCACAAATTCTTTCTTTAAAATCGGGGATATATTGGTGTATTTCCACTTTTCCAGTCGCGTTGTAGGGAAGCCCAGTTCGGCAAAAGTGGAAATGGCTTTTACACGTTGCTGATGAAATGGCTTTTTCGATTGCCCGTTGAGCTGCGCTTCGAAATTCTGAAAATCGCGAATGAATGCATCGCAGCTATCCAGATGTTTGTTCATTTCCTGTTTTTTCATGCAACTGCCTTCCCATTTCCATTGAGACTTTTAAGTAAACCGTCATAGCCATTTTTTTCAAGATAGTGTGCCAGTTCAGCATCACCCGATTTGATGATTTTTCCATTGGCAAGCACATGCACAAAATCGGGTACGATGTAATCGAGCAAGCGCTGGTAGTGGGTTACAACGATGAAGGAGCGCTCGGGATTCCGTAATTTATTTACACCATTGGCAACGATTTTTAATGCATCGATATCAAGGCCGGAATCTGTTTCATCGAGGATGCCGAGTTTTGGTTCAAGCACAGCCATCTGAAAGATTTCATTGCGTTTTTTCTCACCACCGGAGAAACTCACATTCACGGAGCGCTGTAAAAATTTCTGATCCATTTCTACAAGCTGCAAGCGCTCCTTGACGAGTTTGAGAAAATCCATCGCGTCGATAGCCTCTTCGCCACGGTGCTCGCGAATAGCATTCACTGCAGTTTTGAGAAAATTTGCATTGCTCACGCCGGGGATTTCAACAGGGTACTGAAACGCAAGGAAAAGGCCTTCGCGTGCACGTTCTTCGGGATCCATATCGAGAAGATCGTGCTCCAGGTATGTGACTGAACCTTCTGTGACCTCATATTCCTCACGACCGGCCAGGATATTCGCCAGGGTGCTTTTGCCGGAACCATTTGGTCCCATCACAGCATGTACTTCGCCTGGTTTCACTTCCAAATCGATGCCGCGTAAAATTTCTGTTCCTTCAACAGATGCGTGTAAATTTTTAATCGATATCATTTTTTATTCTCTTCTTTTTAAGTTTCACGTTGAAAAGTTGAACGTGACACGTTTAAACATGCAACGTGACACGCAATTTTATCCGACACTGCCTTCAAGGCTCACAGCTAATAATTTTTGTGCTTCGACTGCAAACTCCATCGGTAATTCGCGAAAGACTTCCTTGCAGTAGCCGTTGACGATCATGTTGATCGCATCTTCTTCACTGATACCTCGCTGCAGCAGGTAAAAGATCTGATCCTCACCAATTTTCGATGTTGTAGCTTCATGCTCTACCTGTGCGCTGGTATTTTTGATTTCAAGGTATGGGAAGGTGTGGGCGCCACACTTATCGCCGATTAACAGCGAATCGCACTGAGAAAAATTTCGTGCGTCTTCAGCATTTTTTGCAACACGAACCAGGCCACGATAGGAATTCTGACTCTTTCCTGCAGATATTCCTTTTGAAATGATGGTACTGCGGGTATTGTTTCCGAGATGCATCATTTTCGTGCCTGTATCGGCCTGCTGGTAATTGTTGGTCAATGCGACGGAATAAAATTCACCGATACTGTTGTCACCTTTGAGAATAACACTGGGATATTTCCAGGTGATCGCTGAACCTGTTTCTACCTGCGTCCAGCTGACTTTGGCGTCATCGTGGGTTATGGCGCGTTTTGTCACAAAATTATAAACGCCACCCTTGCCGTTTTCATCGCCGGGATACCAGTTCTGCACTGTACTGTATTTCACTTCGGCTTTATCGTGGACAAAAATTTCGACAACCGCAGCATGCAGCTGATTTTCATCACGCATTGGCGCCGTGCAGCCTTCCAAATAGCTCACATAGGCTTCTTCGTCTGCAACGATGAGTGTACGCTCAAACTGGCCGGTGTTCGCTGCATTAATGCGGAAATATGTAGACAGTTCCATCGGGCACCGCACGCCTTTGGGGATGTAGCAAAAGGAGCCATCGCTGAAAACAGCGGAGTTCAGGGCTGCATAAAAATTATCTGTGTATGGAACGACCGAGCCCAAATACTTGCGCACCAAATCAGGATGGTTTTTAACGGCATCGGAAAAGGAGCCGAAAATAATGCCATGTTTTTTAAGTTCTTTCTGAAATGTGGTTGCAACGGAAACGCTATCCATGACTGCATCAACAGCGACACCGGTCATTCTCTTTTGCTCCATGATTGAAATCCCGAGCTTATCGAAGGTTTCGCGCAGCTTGGGATCGACCTCGTCGAGGCTATCCAGTTTTTTCTGTGGCTTTGGCGCAGCATAATAAAAGGCATCCTGAAAATCAATCTCGGGATACTTCACATTTGGCCATTTCGGCTCCACCATTTTTTGCCATTGCCGAAATGCTTTCAACCTCCATTCGAGAAGCCACTCCGGCTCTTCTTTTTTTGCTGAAATAAAGCGAACGATATCTTCATTGAGCCCTTTTGGCGCCATGTCTGTTTCGATATCCGTGGTAAAACCCCACTTGTATTCACTCTTGGTTATCTTTTCGATTGTTTCCTGCTGTTCAGCGGAACCAAACTTGTCATCATAATCACTTTTTGTTGGTGTTTGTGGCATTGTAATTCCAATATTTTTTATGAAATTGTTTGCTCAATTTTTATTTGGACGTTGAAAATAAAGCTTCCAGACAAAAAAGTCAATATTAATTTATACAAAAAAGTACAAATTAAATTATTTTACTGATAAAACGTAAGTCCACAGTCATTTTATTTCATTTGAAGTCATGAGAAATTCAAATCAGGAAAGGAATTGCCGGAGAACAAACCAGATCGACATGATGATATTTCTTTTTCAAATCAGTATATAAACAAAACAGCGTACCAAATCACTTTTAGTACGCTGTCCTTTTACAACTTGTGGCTGTTCATGCAAACATAATCAGGATTGAATCACAATAGTTTCCTCCCGCTTTGATCCAACGGAAAGGATAGCAACCGGTGTTTCTGTAATCTCTTCGATCGCTTTGAGATAATGCCTGGCATTGGGTGGCAAATCTTT
>QQUM01000021.1 GCA_008501545.1 Calditrichota bacterium | reverse complement strand
CCCGGAAATAGTTGATTTGACGGGCAAGTTGACGCTGCTGGAAAGTGCCGCAGTTTTACGGCAATGCGATCGTCTGATTACCAATGATACGGGCCTGATGCATATGGCGGAAGCAGTTAAAACGCCAGTGACGGCAATTTTTGGTTCAACAGTGCGCCAACTTGGTTTTTTTCCGTTTTTGGAGCGCAGCCATGTGGTTGAAAATCTGACCGTGTCCTGCCGTCCATGCAGTCACGTTGGGCGGAAAAATTGCCCGAAAGGGCATTTTCAATGTATGAACAGTATTCATCCTGAGATGGTATTAGACAAGGTTCTGAAGTAGGTTCGATACAACGAATACTTGTGATTTACCGTTTAGAGATTTGCAAGTCTGCAAAACCACAATAGAAATCAGAAGTTTGTAATGGTCTTTATATAAATTTGAGAGGCATGTTTTGGAAGCAAAGGAAGCTGCAAAAAAAGCAGCGATAGCAGCTTTGGATAAAAAGGCTGAAGGTATTGAAGTTTATGATTTAAAAGGTGTTAGCAGTGTGACAGATTATTTTGTTATCTGTACGGGCAGTACCGATGTTCACTGCAAAGCCATATACAATAATATTGCTGACGAGTTGAAAACGGATAATGTCCGGCCTAACCACGTGGAAGGCGTGAGCGCCAGCCGGTGGATTCTCATGGACTATGTTGATTTCGTTATTCATATATTCCAGCCGTCTGTACGAGAATTTTATGGCCTTGAACGTATCTGGGGTGATGTTGCGTGCGAGGTTATCGACGAGGGCTACTATGAAAATTGACGTGTACATCGCGGATCAGATAACAACGGCATTAAAAAAAGCTTTCGATCTGGAAACGAAAGTCGTTATCGAAAAGCCACGTCAGGAAACGTGGGGTGATTTTGCGACAACTGTTGCGCTTGGCCTGGCAAAAACACTGCGGACAGCGCCGCGAAAAATAGCAGAAACCATCGTCGAGCATCTCGGTGATGAGAAGCAATTGTTTGCCAAAGTAACAATTGATGGGCCTGGATTCATCAATATCACGGTCGCACAATCCTGGTGGCAGAACACAGTGAAGGAAATTATTGATGCGGGCGAAGGCTATGGCGATGATACCTGGGGGAAAAGTCATAAAATAAACCTGGAATTCGTCAGTGCAAATCCCACGGGCCCTCTCAATGTTGTTTCGGCGCGTGCTGCTGCTACCGGCGATGTCCTTGTGGCGTTGCTGAACAAAGTCGGATTTGCAGCAGAAAGAGAATATTATATCAATGATGCCGGACGGCAAATTCGATTGCTCGGCGCCTCGGTTGCAGCACGGTACATGACGTTGCTCGGGAAAAATGAGGACGTCCCTGACGATGGCTACCAGGGTGATTATATCATCGATTTGGCGCAGGAACTGAAGAAAGAACACGGCGATAAGTTTGCAAATCTTCAGGTTGCAGAACGCCAGAATGTTCTGGCAACACTTGCGCTTGAAAAAATGATGGCGCTTCACAAGAAAGTCCTGCACGACTATCGGGTTGATTACCAAACCTGGTTTCGTGAAAGCACATTACGGGATAAAAATGCCCATTTTAAAATTGTCGAAGATCTGAAAGCGAAAGACCTGACTTACGAGAAAGATGGAGCGCTCTGGTTCAAGTCATCCGAATTTGGCGATGCAAAGGACAGAGTACTGGTAACAAAAGAAGGCGAACCCACTTATTTCATGGTTGATATCGCCTACCATCAGGATAAATTTGATCGGGGATTTGAGACACTTTATGACCTGTGGGGACCGGATCATCATGGGTATATCGACCGTGTTTCAGCGGCCTTGCAGGCGATTGGACATGAAAAAGAGCATTTCAATGTTCGCATAATCCAGCAGGTCAACATGCTTCGGGATGGCCAGTTGGTGAAAATGAGCAAGCGTGCCGGGAATATTATTGAAATGAATGAAGTGGTGCAGGAAGTCGGTATTGATGCAGCACGTTTTTTCTTCGTGATGCGCAAACTGGACTCGCCACTGGATTTTGATATCGACCTTGCCAAAAAACGCAGTGATGAAAATCCGGTTTATTATGTGCAATACGCCCATGCGCGCATTGTCAATGTTATTCAATTTGCAAAAGAACATGGTCTTGAACTCGATTTGCAAGCAGATCATTCCTTGCTGAGAGCAGATGAAGAGATCGCGCTCATTCGCAAATTAAATGAGTTCCCATCAGTTATCAGCACATGCGCCCGACTGATGGAAGTGCATCATTTACCAGCTTACCTTATGGATGTTGCATCAGCTTTCCACAGCTTTTACCACCACAACCGTGTTGTGACAGATGACAGTGAATTAAGCAAAGCGCGAATGATGCTGCTCGAAGCGTCCCGTCAGGTTTTGATCAACGGCTTAACCATCCTGCGAATTTCTGCTCCTGAAAGGATGTAAAACACAGCTCCGGAAATGCAGGATGCATTCCTACTTGGGTAAATCCCGATTTTGTTCATCTGCTGGTTCCGGTAAGAGAATACCAGATTAATTAGAACTGCAATTAAAACAGGAAAATGATAGAATGGATTTAGTGGCAATAGGAACAATTGCGTTTGACTCTGTCGAAACACCGACTGGCAGAGCTGATAAGCAGCTTGGCGGAACAGCGGTTTATCTTTGCCTTGCCGCAAGCTATTTTTGCAAAGTCGGGATCGTTGCAGCCACAGGCAAAGATTTTCATCAGGAATATTTGGATTTACTGCATGAAAAAGGCATTGATCTGGGCGGTTTACAAAAATTGGAGGGTGAGACCTTCCATTGGGGAGCTAAATATCATCAGGATTTGAACGTGCGTGATACGTTGTTTACTCACCTCAATGTGCTGCTTGATTTTACTGCAGATTTACCGGCAGCATATAAGGATGCGCCTTTTTTCTTTTTAGGAAATATCGATCCTGCATTACAGTTGCATGTGATCGATCAGGCAAAAAATCCGGTTTTTATCGGTATGGATACGATGAATTATTGGATCAACAGTGATGAGTACCGACCCAATTTGCTGCGTGTGCTTAAGAAGACG
>QQUM01000520.1 GCA_008501545.1 Calditrichota bacterium | reverse complement strand
AGTGGGACAGCGTTGTATTGGTTTTTTTGTTTGGTGATTTTTTGAATAGTCAATTACAGGCAGGTTGTTTTCCATCTTGATCATATTATCGTCCGCATCCATGGCGCAGCGGCCACATGCGGTACAACCCACTTCGCAATATTCAAGAATTTCATCGCCTGCTTCGAGGCTTTTACAACTCACCCAGAGCCGCTGGCTTATCGTGTGGAGGGAGAAAAGATCTTTCGGACAGATATCGACGCAATCCCCACAGGCGGTACATTTTTCTTCATCAACGACAGGCAATCCATATTTATTCATGGCAATTGCATCAAATGTGCACGCGACTTCGCAATCTGCCAAACCAAGGCAACCCCAGGAGCACACTTTGCCACCTCCCGCAACTTTCTCAGCAGCCCGGCATGAGCTAATGCCATCATAGACAGCCCGGTTGCGTGAGACATTCGTTCCTCCGGCACAGGCGAGTCGGGCAACGCGTTTTTCTTCCGCACCGGCATCAACGCCAAGAAAATCGGCGATGGCAACGCGTCCATCTTCTGATGAGACGGTGCATTTCGAAGGTGTCGAATCGTTTTTCACCAATGCTTCAGCAAAGGGACGGCACCCGGGAAAACCGCATGCGCCACAATTGGCGTGCGGCAACATATCCTCGACAATATCGATGCGCGGGTCTTCAAAAACATAAAGTTTTTTATTTGCGAAAACTAATAAGAGCGAAAGTGCAATTGTAAGTCCGGCCATAGCGCCGACTGCTGTCAGAATCACCAGCATAGTTCGTAAACTCCAGATGAAAGGTAGTGCCGCATTGAAAAAAGCATGGGCCAAAATGTGTTTTTCATCGACCGATGTCAATGTACTTATAAGAATAATTTGCCGGATTAAAACGGAAAAATATAAGAATATTTATTTAAATCGGGAAAAATCTTTTTCTGTTTAATATTACAAATCTGGCATTAAAATCGGTTTGGTGATAATACAATTTAATAACAAACAAACTTTTTATCTTGCCGTATTGTGTCGCTTTAAAAAAATAAAGCTAAATTCATCTACTGTAAAAATTCTACTTAATCGCTTTCAAAAAACATAGTAAACCAAAAACGCAATTAAAAAATATAATAAAAAGAATGCGAAATAAAACAACTTTAATTTAAATTAATCTGTTTTGCAGATTTTGTCCTGGTTCAGGTGCTGACACGATAATTTTTCAATTTGAATGTGGCATCGAGCACCTTCTTCCACAAATTATTAAATATTAGAAACTGTACCCTAATGTGGTCATGAACAGGTTTTCGCTTAATTCATCTGTGCTGCCATTGTATTCATTTGCAATCAGATGGTTTGATGTCACTGCATCCTGTGCTTTATTTAATGCGTGGATGTAGGCAAAATCAAACATGATATTGCCAAAGTTGTGGCCAAATCCCAGTGTTACATGATTTTCAACAATCGCTGGAAAAATTGCGAAAACAGTATTTGAAGGAACAGGATTGCTGCCGTGAATAAAGCCGGCACGCAAATTAGTCTTTTCGTTTAATTTAAAATCTGCCCCCATTTTGAAATTCCAGATGTTTTCCCACGCCAGAGGAAAATTATAGTTGAAGGTGCCATCATTCGCATCACCGTTAATCATCGTGTTGATGTTGGTGTTTGTGCCTTCTTTGAAAGCCATGGGCATATTGTCAAATGCGTCTTCCCACATGATGTATTCGATATCAAGCCCCAATGTAAGTTTGGACGAAGGTTTCAAGCCAAAACCAAATGCATATTTCGCCGGCACATCAAAGTCAACTTCAACATCAGAATATTCAGTTGCAACACCGGCCGTCATATCGATGCCCATTTGACCAAACATCTGCATGACAGCGGCCTGGGCTTGTTCCATACTCATTGTTGGATTTTGCATTATCACACCCTGAACTGCCATCAGAAAGGCATCATTGAATTGTGCATTCATATCCATTTTGGCTTCCCCGGTGAAATTCATCGTTGTCGGGCTTGTGTAAGCGAGACCAACGGAGAATTTGTCATTAACTTCATAATAGACACCGAGATTCGCGCCATAGCCGAAACCGGCAAGATCGTTCAGTTCAGCGTAGGCAGTCACTTCTGAATATCCAAAACCACCCATTGCGGGATCGGCTGCGAACATTTGACCGAACGTCATGCCATTTGGGGCAGCAACACCATTCATGCTGGTTACCGGATCGAGACTGAAAGGCATTTTGAAATCGAGCATGCCATAATAAACCTGAAAGCCTGCTCCAACCGAAAGCTTATCATTTATCTGGTATGCAACGCCGGGACCAATGCGCATGTAACCAAAGTTGGAGTAATATTCCTGTTGTATAAACTGACCTTGTTGATCACGGAAAAGATTGTGATTGAGCTTGTAATCTGTTCCCATTCCACCAACGACATTAAAGCCGAATCCCCAGGCCCATTTACTCCCTTGCATTGGATCAATAAAGGAAAGAAATGGCATCGGATAATATGCTTTGTCGGCCTCAGTGACTGGATTGATTGTATTTTGGAATTTTACTGTTGGAGCTAAAATACCAAGCCCAACACCAACTGCTCGCCCTGATAATTGCGTGAGTCCAGCAGGATTTGCCAACAGAATAGCACCATTATCCGGAATGGCCAAAAGTGTTGCACCTCGGGCATAAGAGCGGGCGCAGAAACAATTTAACAAATAACCATTTGTTCCTGCAAACATCGATGTGACTGGAACGACCAACATAAGAACGATGAATAATGATACCCTGCGTTTCATAATTCCTCTCCTCGGATTAAAATTAATTTGAGAATCGTGCTTCTCAAACTTTTAGTATAATTTTTGTGCGGTTGTTTTCTGTGCGAGATTCGCTTCAGGATTGTCGTTCTTTTGTATTCAATTTTCTATAATAATAAATCCTGTAGTGAGCGCTGTAGATTTTCAAGAACAATGCCAAAATTTTTTAATATTGTAAATGGTTTTTAAACAAATTTTTAGGGGTGATTTGTGTTTCGAATATTGTTCTTATAGCTGGGAATTTACACTTACAATTTCTTAAAA
>QQUM01000579.1 GCA_008501545.1 Calditrichota bacterium | reverse complement strand
CTTTAGTATCTCTTAATAATTTGTACGCACTATTTTTGAGTCAAACTTTTCATTCCTTTTCAGTGCGAAATCGATCCGGGGCAACAATTTGGTTAACGCAAAGCACTCTTCCACATCAGGATTGAATTACATAATTGATTTGTATCCATCTTCATTACATTTATTCGTTTTCTGGATTATTCGATTATACTCCGAAAACCGCTCCGGATTTTGCCAAAGCTGTATTATTGGGATTTGTCTCAGGATTTAGCGAACGGCTTGTCAGGGACGTTTTAGGAACGATAGGCGCGTCATCAAACTAAACCACTATGCACTTCCAGTACAACAGTGGAATTCCAGTATGGCGTTATTCCCGCATCATTTTCGCATACTCTGTCCAATCAGGGCTCACGACCTTATCTCGCCAGAACCATTTTCTTCGAATACATAAATTGTCCAGCTTGCAATTGATATAGATACACGCCGCTGCTCAAACTGCTTGCATCAAAATTGATTTGATAAAAACCGGCATTTTTATACTCATTCACTAAAACGGCAACGACCTGTCCAACAAGGTTGTACACTTTCAGGATTACATGTGAGTTGTGTTGAATGGCGTATTTTATAGTCGTCGTTGGATTAAACGGATTAGGGTAATTCTGCGCAAGAGAAAAATTAGTTGGAATGTTCCGGATAGTATTCAGTTGAACTGCGGTAATAACACCCGGCATGTTTGCATCCAGCCATTTTAAGCGTTCCTGTATCCAGTTTTTTAAATAGAGAATTTCCCATTCCCATGATTGAAACACCCGGTAATTTGGCCAGACATATTTTCCTATTATAGGCCATCGTTTGTAATTTCGCTCCTGGGCTTCTGCCATTTCCGTTTGTAAACTGTCAATTATTCCTTCAATCGCCGGCCAACTGAGTTGATTTTCACGCAGCGTTAACCAGCGATTTTTAAGGCGACTGGTAAAATCGTCATATTGCAGCAGGCGATCCCACCAAAATGGAAGCTGTGTGTAATTTCCTTTCCATGGCCAATTGAGTTGCCAGCCGGTATAGTATTGTCCATTATCGTAATCTGCATTGCCAAAGGCCAAATTGTAATCCCAAACCGGTCCGGCGCAAATCAAGCCGCCATCACTGTCGTTTTCTTTGTAGAGATAACTGCTTAAACGATAAGCATCGACATTTTTGCTTATTTCAACCAGAATTAAATGATCGACAAATGAATCGATATCAATGTATTTTTTATACTCCAGTTGCTCGTCTTTGAAATTTGCATCGTACAACACTTTTTCAAATGCATCGAAATGTTTTCTAATGAATTCGCCTTGCTCATAAGTTATATCCGATGGCGAAGGGTAATGATATTGAATAAACAATCTCTGGTTTTCCGGCACATGCGACGGGTATTTCGATCGCCAACCGCCATAACTTTCACCCGTGGGTTTATCCAGTTTTATTATATATCCACCGGAAAGTCCGTCGGGACCACTGGGATTTGCTTCCAATTTGGCGATATTTACTCTGTTTTTGTCACGCTTTACTTTTTCCATTAAAACATAAACGCCCTTATAATCGCCATTTAGCATCACTTCGCAAGTACGCGTGCGCGATGCATAGCGGCCGATGTTATTTGAAAGTGTATATTCAAGAACGTTTCGCATCATGCTTTTATCGCTGTAAGGTGCGTATAAAATCCAGTCGTTTTCTTTGGGCATGCCCAGCAGCGAAACATTCAAATTTTCACCCTGCGAATCGCGAGTTTCAATGGCGTATTGTTTTTTGGGAAATATTTGCGAGCTTGAACCGCGCACTTCGATACCGATAGCGCCATCGTAAATGTTAAATGGATCATCAATCCCATTCCGTTTACCTTTGCCATTATAGATGATCCCCATTTGTGCTGTTATTTTGGGTTCATCCGGGATTGTTTTCCCGTTTGTATTGATAATAACGATGGGCAAATTTGAATCGGTAAATTCAAAAGGGATGCGGCCTTCAGTGGCGTTTTTATACCCCGGTGTTGGCTGTTCAAACCAGAAAACCTGCTCGTTGTTTCCAGAAATTCGACCAATGGAAATGTTGTTTGGAACGGCGTTGTAATGCAAACTATCAACAACATTGCCATTCTGATCGGATAAATAAAAAGTGTCCTGATTCTCATCAGCGATAAAATTTGTATGCATGCCGGTGGGCAATTGCGCGATAAATTCAGAGATGTTTTCACTACTGTGATTATTTCGATGGGCTACGGAGAGAAACGGAATCAGGGTGAGATCGCTGGAGTTTATTCCGGCATTATGCACTTCGACAGCAAGGATATTATCGCCATTTTTAATTATATCTCGCCATTGTGGAATCAGAAATAACGGCGCTTTCCCTCCACGAAAAATCTCCGCTTCATGTTGTGAATTGTCTGCGGGCTGGTCGAATCCAGGCCTTACGCCTGGTTGCCCAATGTTTGCGCGGGCGACTTCCACACCGTTGATGTAAGCGACAAAGGCATCATCATAATCCACATGCAGCGCCATGGAGGCGAGACTGTCTTTATCGGTGATTTGAAACGATTTTCGCACGAAAATGGACATTGTATTGGCGATGTAAGTATAGTCATCGCCATCACCATAACCGAAGCCGCTTGCGCCGTTGAACCAGGATGAATCGTTAAAACTCTCTGAAATCCAGTCGATCGGCGGTTCGCTTCTTCCTACGAAGAAACGCCAATAATCCCCGCGATCGATAATGGTTTGCCAAATCAGCGGCTCAGCTTGAGCCTTACCTGAAATAAAAACAACAAGGTAATCATTTGCGTTGATTGAAATATCCGGGAATATCCATTTGGTGGCATCGACAGAATTGCAGTGAAGTGCAAAACCGGAAAGATTGACAGCATTCGAACCACTGTTGAAAATTTCAATCCAATTCGAAGCATCACCATCTTCATCGATAATTCCGTATGTGTTACGGGGCATGAGTTCGTTGATGATTACATCGCTTTGACCGAAGACGGGAGTAATTGAAAATAGTGTGAACAGGCTTAAGCAATATATAAAGATTTTCATTTTTTTA
>QQUM01000824.1 GCA_008501545.1 Calditrichota bacterium | reverse complement strand
AAACTGACACACTAAACGTCAATAGTATTTATGGCCTGTATGCCATGTCTGCCTTAGCCCTCTTTTTAACCTGGATTATCATTCACAGTATTTACGAAGGTTATCGTAAATCCTTTCACTGGCGCTGGGCGATTATCCTGATTTTATCAATCATCAGTTATGTGCAATTCGTCTGGCGTACGGGCACTTTTAACTTTATGGTGGAGAAAGCAACCGAACTGTTAAAATCGCAGCAAAATGCTGCAGAAGTACAAGAAAAAACCGCTGCGCCAGATACGACAGGTAAAAGTAATTAAAGAATTTTTAATTTGAGAGTTTAAAAGTGAGTAACTATCATGATTCAAGACAGTATGTTAAATAATTTCAACAACTTACCACCTGAGGCCCAAAAACAGGTAATGGACTTTATAGCATTTCTCAGAACACGTTATCAAAAATCTAATTACGGTAAAAATATCACTAAAACCAAATTAACAGAGGAACCATTTATCGGAATCTGGCGGGACAGAGATGATGTGCAAGACAGTAGCGCATGGGTAAGAAATATCCGTAAAAATGAGTGGAAATAAAAAGAGATGGAAAAGACTACACTCATCGACACTGATATCTTAATCGATGCTGCACGTAACATTCCCGAGGCAATTTCCTTTTTAGAAAAAGTAGAAGAGGGTAACACCCCTGCTATCAGCGTGATCACACATATGGAACTGATTATTGGCTGTCGCTCAAAAAATGAGCTCAGATCATTGAATAAATTTCTATCACGAATTGAGATCTTCGAATTAAATGCAATTATTTCAAGGACTGCGGTTGATTTATTAGTAAAGTACCGTTTAAGTCACGGTCTATTGATAGCTGATGCTTTGATTGCAGCTACTGCAATACATTTCGATAGTATATTTGTCTCGAAGAATCAGAAGGATTTCCGATTTATTGAAAATTTAAATTTAGCTACATATCCTTTATCCCCAAATGATCCCTGAAATCAAAAATCAATCATCACCGCTGCAAATACTCAATCCTGCGCTCTACTCCGATGTGGCAAAGGACTTTCTGCAGAAAAACAACATCGCAACCCAACAAACTGACGACATTTCACGACTCGCGGAAGTCCTGCACATCTTTCTGAACATACCGTACGAGAATCTCAGCAAAATCATGAAAGTCAACCGCACCCACCAGGATGCAACAGCGATCCGTTTGCCGAATGAAGTGTGGGAAGATTTCCAGCAGTTTCGCCTCGGTGGCACCTGCTTTTCACTGACATTTTTTCTGCAGACAATCGTCCATTTTCTCGGTTTCGATTGTTATCCGGTGATGGCACGCATGAAGATAGGCCCCAATCACCATTGCGCGCTTGTCATAGCAAACAAGGGACAGCATTACCTGGCCGATCCGGGCTATGTACTCGGCGTACCGATGGCGCTGTCGATGGAAGGTGTTGTGCAATACCGTAATGCCCACACTGGCGTCGAAATCGTGCCATCGGAAAAAGCGCTGCATTACAACCTGAATACAATCAGCCGATCACAGAAACAATGGCGCTACGAATTCGCTGACATTCCAACACCTGCCGATACATTTTTCGACCACTGGTTGCACTCCTTTTCATGGAACGGGATGAACGAACTTTGTCTCTCACGCAATGAAAAAGATGCGCTGATTTATGTCCGAAAATTTCATATGCGCCAAACAACGATAAAAGGGAAAAAGAATTTCAATTTAAAGAAAAACCGTGTCCAGCTCATCAACGAAGCGTTTGGCATTCCTGAGAAGGTTATTAAAAAAGCGGAAGATGCATTGCAGGAAAACAAATTACACAGGGAATTAACCAATGGCTGAATTCGTAAAAGTTCCGCCAGTGAAACTGCTGGTTGCGGCATTGTACGTCGAAACCGAAAAATTGCAAACAGCACAAAGGCTTTTGCAACAAGAATTCGGCCCGATCGATTTCACCAGCGCATCCTATCCCTTCGTCGCGGCGCATTATTACGCACCGGAAATGGGTGAACCGATCCACCGGATTCTTTTTTCCTTCGAAAATCTCATTGACGCCGCAGATCTGGCACAGATAAAACACGCAACAAACGAGATCGAAAAAGCAACAGCCTTCGCAGGAAAACGAACCGTCAATCTCGATTCCGGCTATGTGGATTTTGATAAACTGGTGCTGGCATCGATGAAAAAAGGAGCGCAAAAAATTTATGTTGGCGACGGGATTTGGGCCGATATGTGTCTCATGTACAGCAAGGGTTCATTCAAATCATTCACATGGACTTTTCCTGATTTCGCCGGGGAAATGTACGATAAACCGCTGCTGCGCATTCGGGAACTTTATAAAGCACAATGGCGCACCATTTCCAGGTCGAAAAAAAATTGAAGCATTCCACCATCAGGAGCATAAATGCAAAAAGGTACAAAAATTATTCTCGCTGTCTTGTTTTTTCTTATTGTGATGAGCGGCACGATCGCAGTCCTTAGCTATATCTTAATCAACAAATCACTCCCGCAATACAATGGCAAGATCGATTTTCCAGCTTTAAGTACTCCAGCGGAAATCCAATGGAATGAATTTGCTGTTCCCCACATCCAGGCAAAAGATGATGCGGATTTGTTTCGCTTGCTTGGTTACGTTCATGCGCAGGAACGTCTTTGGCAGATGGACTTCTTTCGCCGGGCAGGTGCAGGAGAATTGAGTGAAATTTTTGGTGCAGAAGCGTTGTCTACCGATAAACTTATGCGCACATGGGGTCTGAAATCTATCGCACAAACCGCCCTGGACAGCCTGTCGAACGAATCACGCACTGTTCTGACAGCTTATAGTGAAGGCGTGAACCATTTTATGAAAACCAACACTGCCCGCCTGCCTATCGAATTTTCGTTGCTCGGCTATAAACCGCGGCCCTGGGAACCGATCGATACCATCACGATTCAGAAAGTGGTGGCCATGCGGCTGAGCCAGGCGTGGCATGTGGAATTGACCTTCTACCAGCTTGCCCAAAAATTTGGTCTCCGGGCTGCCATGGATTTATTCCCGGATTATCCTGCCGCCACCGGTGG
>QQUM01000329.1 GCA_008501545.1 Calditrichota bacterium | reverse complement strand
CGCATTAATCTGCAAATTGTAAAATGGTTCACGATCCGGGCTTGAAAGACACACACGAAGACGTGTATTTGTACTTCTCGCTAAATAAGTTGCAAATGCATTAAATTCAATATTTAAATCGATAAGTATATCAAAATTTTTGCTGGAATAGTCATAAAGAAAAGTTTTCGAGGGTGCACCAAAAATTGTTAAATCATTTTTGCTGATCTTCGTCGCATTTTCAACAATGGCTGCAGGATAATCGAAGGGGGATGTACTTAAGATGATATAGTGAAATTCAGCATTTTTGAATAAGCCGCGCAGTTCATCCAATTTCTCCACAGCAATTTGGAGCGTTTCGGTGTCTTCAGGAAGCAAAATGAGCGCACTTTTAATCTGGATAACTTGACTGGAAACATCAATCATTTCTGATTGTGCACTGGCACGCGCCCGCAATTTCAGGAGTTTTTTAGAACAAAATTTTTGAACACTTTGGAGCATATATTCACTAAGTTAGTCTCTAAAAACCAATTGGTCGCAAAGAAAATAAATCAGATTGCATATCTATAAATCAGCGCGAAGTCAACAAGCCGAAAACCAATATTTCTAATAAAATTATTCACACAAATATACGGATTCCTTTCCTAGAATCAACACATAAATAATAGGTCTCCTGTAAAAAAGAACTTTACTATCGTCTAAAATTTATTTGTAATCCCCAGCCATTTTTGGGCTTTTGCCCTCTCTTCATCTCGTTAAACCAAAATCCTGAAAATTCAAAAAGGGGAAATCGTATTTGATAATTAAATACCATACGTTTTCCCATACCTGTCAAAGGAATCGGTTGCAGAAGATCTGGGAACCGATAATCAAAGTGGTAAATTCTGCTCAGATAATCTTCAATCGTAAAAAGCGTGTAGCGAAATTTTATCCGCATCCCCTGCTTTATCTGCAAATGGGTCTCATGGCTTTGTGCCCAGCCATTAAATTCCGGCTCTGCAGCCGGTCTAATCCTCGTATAATCAAACCGAAATTGGTAGCGACTTTTCCCGGAAAACCGGTATATCGTCTTAAAATAAAGATTATTTAAAACCGAATTTTCAATCGACATGCTTTGCAGCTGCATCGCATTTGCCGCTACAAATCGGTTTTGTGGCGCAAGAGACGTTTTCAATCGTGTGATAAATTTTAATTTTTTAAATGTGCTGTTTTCATAGAAGAAATTGAAAATTTGTTTCTCGATTGGTTGTGGCCAAAAGTATGTCCGCCAGTGAGTTTTTTCCCTTCTGAGGGAGACGTCAATTGTTCCCAATCGACTTTTAAATAAAATACCCAGATAAATACCCAGGTTATTTCCCGCATCGCCAATGCGACTGTTTGGCAATGCACCATAATCTGACACAAAATCAGCAGTTGCATTCCAAAACAAAAGAGATAATTTCGATTTTTTTGAAGACCGGCGCATACCGAACACCTCCGCGCGTGCACCCCAATCAAACCGGACGATTTCACCCACAACCGCCGTACGTGTATCTTTAAGCTGGTAAAGGAAATCTATACTCGTCATGGTTTTACTGCGACCGGTAAAGTTGAATCGCTGGCGAACACTGTCAGGTGATCGGATAAACCGGGCATAGACTGTGCGTGAGTGCGAGCCACCGATCGTAAAATTTTTCACAATGGGAAACTTTATCATCATGCCTGCAATGCGTTCGCCTAATGCATCTTTTTTTATCAGTTCTGATTCTGTAATATGAATCCCGGTATTTGGACGCGAAACGACAGTGCCAAACTCATCAAATGCCGCATCCCTGCGTGCAGAGGAAAAGAACGCTAAAAAACGACTTGAACCAAGCTTTGTATCGACAGCTAATCCGCGCAAAGCAAGATTTTCAGAAATGGAACTGTAAGGCCGTACCTTCATTTTGGAAAATTTAACAGAAGACCCGGCGCTTGATAATATTGATGCATGAAAAGAGCCGGCAAATGCCAACCCGGTCGCATTCTGGATCGTATAGTCTCCAAGTACAATCCGTGTTTTTTCATTAAATAATTGTGAACTTATGGCTGCAGATTTGAAGTCATCAAAACGAGCTTCACCTGCGTCGCGTTCCAGGGTGGCATGAACCAGAGTACCGCCTTGTGTATACTTAAATTTTTGCTCATTGGAACGACCGATTTCGTTGTATTTAAAACGGGCACGGTGCGAAAAGAAGCGCCGGCTGTTCATTGGAATCTCAAACAAAATACGCACCATTTCTTCCGGTATTTTCAATGCATTTGCCACTTTGCGATAGCTCAAATTTCCGGAATGATTTTGCATGAGTTTGTACAGAGTTTGACTTTGGTCATTCTCCAAAAACCACAAACGGCCAGCGCTATCCGGTGAAATTTTATGCAATTTAACCGGTGCATGAAGGTACGAACGAAGGAATGTTTCAGTATCCACGGTGTCATCTGTTTCTATCTCTTCCATGATCTCCTCTAAAGTTTGCCCGGCAACTGGTGCAAAACAAATGAGCAGAAAAATAGCAGGTATTTTAAAAAAATACCGCGAACACATCATTATTTACCCCCGAATGAAAGAGTGAAATAATGAGTTTGTGAAAGAAATGGATGATTTTGCAAAGCATAATCGAATTTAATTTCATACCAATTTAGAGAAAATCCCGTGGATAGGTTTGCGGTAGTATTAAATCCTGTTCCGGCAAATAATTGCAAATGAGACATGAGATTATAGATTGCAGCAAACCGAAGATCTGGTGTATAATGCTCAACATGCATCGTCTCGATGAAAAATTCCACCTGTGAAATTGCATCGATTTTAAACGCCGAAATGAGCTCACGTGCTAAACGCTCGTCCGTATTGCCAAGTTTTGTATGGTACACGTTGTTCATACGGACGCCAAAATCAAGGCGCTCTGTTAATGGAAGATAGAAACCGAAGTTAAAAATGTACTGTCCGGTTGCGCCATAGCCACTGATTTCAATACGCCGGTAATCGATAGAGAGCCCAAAACTCGAATGTGAAAGCAGATTTCTCGAGCAGGCAAAGCGAATAATTTGTTCCTTGTAAAGCTCGTGCCCCTGTTGGATT
>QQUM01000379.1 GCA_008501545.1 Calditrichota bacterium | reverse complement strand
TGTCAGTTTTTCAACGCATAGAATTGCTGGAGAAACTGGGAGTGGAAGTTTTTATTTGCGGTGGTATCACCCGTCCAATTCTCGAAAGCATTCGAAATAAAAATATCCAGACTTATGCCTATGTGTGTGGCGACGCTGAGGCTATACTACAAGCATTTTGTGCTGGAAAAGATATCAAAGCATTGTTCGCAATGCCGGGGGAAATAAAAAAGGAGAAAGGATAAATGAATCAATCCCGACGTAATTTTTTTAAGACGGCCGGAGTTATTGGTGCCAGCCTAGCGGGAGCAAAACCCGATAAGGCTGCGGCAGAATCCAAAAATATTATATCAGATGATAGAATGGGTGTACTCGTTGATACAACCCGCTGCATCGGCTGCAGACGCTGTGAATTCGCGTGTCGTGAAGCCCATGATATCCCTGCCGGAAACATGAAAGATTATGATGATCGATCAGTTTTCAATGAACTCCGCCGCCCCGAAATCGACAGCCTGACTGTTGTAAATGAATTTGACGGCGCCGCTGCAGACTCGGATAAAATTAATGTCAAAGTGCAGTGCATGCACTGTGACCATCCCGCCTGTGCATCGGCATGCATTGTCGGCGCAATCACGAAACAGGAAAACGGCGCAGTGATCTGGGATACAGACAAATGCATCGGTTGCCGTTACTGTATGGTCGCGTGTCCGTTCCAGATTCCAGCCTTTGAATATCAGAAAGCAATTCAGCCGCGCATCATGAAATGCGATTTCTGTTTCAGCCGCACCAGTGAAGGCGGCATTCCGGCATGCGTCGAAATCTGCCCGATGGAGGCCCTGACGTATGGCAGACGCTACGAGCTTGTTAAACTTGCGCACCAGCGCATCGAACAGCATCCTGAAAAGTACGTCGATCACGTCTATGGTGAAACAGAAGTCGGGGGCACATCCTGGCTTTACCTGGCACGAAAAGACTTCAAAGAACTCGCACTGCCTGAACACGGCGACGAACCTGCTCCGGGCGCATCGGAATCCATTCAACATGGAATTTTTAAATACTTTATTCCCCCGATCTCATTATTTGCCATTCTTGGTGGCATTATGTGGTTGAGCAAAAACAAAGACGAGACAGGAGAATAAAATGAGCGCATATATTAAGGCAATGCCAATTAAAAAGAAATTTTTTACACCGATCACTATTTTTCTCGCTGTTCTTGTCGTCCATGGTCTCGTATTCGGTTTCATTCGATTCGTCTTTGGTCTTGGTGCGGTCACAAATTTGAATAACCAGTATCCCTGGGGAATCTGGATAGGAATTGACGTGGCTGCCGGTGTGGCCCTGGCCGCCGGCGGCTTTACAACCGCCGCCCTTGCTTATATATTTAACCGCGATGAATTCCACGACATTGCACGGCCGGCGCTGCTGACTGCTTTGCTCGGCTACACATTTGTCGCTATTGGTGTTGCTTTCGATCTTGGACGCTATTATTATATCTATCATCCTCTTTATATGTGGAACGGCAATTCAGTTCTCTTTGAAGTCGGTATCTGCGTTATGGCGTATCTTACCGTTCTCTACATCGAATTTTTACCGGTTGTGACAGAACGGTTTATCGGGCGAGTGAAGCTGTGGGGCATTCTGGCCGTATTAAACAAACCGATCGATAAACTGCTGCGTTTTTTTGACAGAATAATGGAAAAAGCCTTGTTTTTCTTCATTATTCTCGGTGTTGTGCTGTCCTGCCTGCACCAGTCATCCCTGGGGACGTTGATGATGATAGCCGGTTCAAAAATACATCCGCTTTGGCAATCACCGATTGCACCACTGATGTACCTTCTTTCTGCCTTTGCGGTCGGCTTCCCGATGGTCATAATGGAATCGCTTATCTCCTCCCGTTCTTTTGGCTTGAAGCCGGAGATGCATGTGCTTTCAAAACTTGGAAAATTCGTCGGACCACTGCTGGCTGTCTACCTGGCCTTCAAACTCGGTGATATGGCAGTACGGGAAACCTATGTTCATTTAAATGAATTTTCACTGCCAACCATCATGTGGTTGGTTGAAATTGTCGTTGGCGTAATTATTCCACTGCGCATGTTCTTGTATGAAAAAGTTCTGAGATCACCTTTCTGGCTGTTTATTGCTTCTATACTGGTGGTTTTCGGTGTGCTTCTCAACAGGTTCGACAATTTCGTCATCGCTTACACACCGCTTTATTCTGTAGAAGCCTACTGGCCATCATACGGTGAAATATCCGTAACGGTCGGTGTTATTGCCCTGGAAATTTTGCTTTATCGACTCTTCGTCATGATTTTTCCAGTAATCAGTCAGCCATTAACAACGCCAAAGAGCGGCATGAAAATCAAACTCAAGGGGGTTGTCCGATGAAAAAGTTATTTTCGATTCTCCTACTCTTGAGCATGACTGGAATGCCAATATTTGCCCAAACTGATATTTTTAAAAACCATGCAAAGGCCCCGCTCGACTGTTACGAATGCCATTCATGTGATAATCCAAGCTACAAAAATCCGTGTCTGACGATACTTCCGGAATTTAATAGAGAGAGCCTGACATTAAGACGCTCGGCCGATGATGTCGCGAAGGTGGTCACCATTGATACGCTTATGAAATTCTACGTGCCATCAACATTCAAGCATAAATTGCATGCCGAAATGTCCGCGTTCTCAACCGGCGGCTGTGCTTCATGCCACCACAATAATCCCCAGGGGGATATTTTACCGTGCATCGAGTGTCATAAACCAATTTCCGAGCGTGAAAGCCTGGCTGTTATCGGCTTAAAAGGCGCATACCATGGACAATGTCTGGGGTGTCACGAACAGTGGAGCCATGATACAGCATGTGAAAAATGCCACGTGGAACGCGGGCAGGAGCCGTTACCACCCACGTCGATGATTCTTGAGATGAGTCAGCTCACCGACCCCATTAAACCAAAAGTCGTTTATGAAACGGATGAGGACAATCCGATCGTCACGTTCTACCATGATGCACACTTTGACCGGTATGGTCTGGATTGTATCGACTGCCACAAGAATGAAACCTGTGGTCGTTGTCACGACAAGAGCGAGCAGAGCGTTGTCATT
>QQUM01000835.1 GCA_008501545.1 Calditrichota bacterium | reverse complement strand
TTCCGCCTTAAAGGTGGGGGGAAAAAGGCTTTACCAATATGCTCGTGCTGGTAAAACGATACAAAGAGCTCCACGGAATGTTACTATTTTTGCATTTGATTTACTCGAATTGACAAAAGATGACTGTGTGGCAAGAATTAAATGTTCAAAAGGGACCTACATTCGCGCACTGGCACGCGATATTGGCCAGGATTTAGGATGTGGGGCAATTATCTCCGAGCTTCGGAGAACCAGAATTGGTGATTACAGTGTTGATAATGCTTATACGATTGATGAATTTATAGCGTCTTTAAAGGATACCAAACCATCAAATGAATGTTTATCACGGAGTTGAGAAGTTTCAATTTAATTCTAAAAACATTCTCACAATAGGAACTTTTGATGGAGTCCATTTAGGTCACCGGTTTTTGCTTAATCGTGTTAATGCTCTTTCTAAAAAAAACAATGGCGTGTCTACGGTTGTAACATTTGATCCACATCCACAATTGGTTGTTGCGCATGAAAACCGAGGTCCCATTAAACTGTTATCCATGCTGGATGAAAAAATTGAGTTACTAAGTAGATTTGGAATCGAAAATTTATACATCATTCCCTTTGATGTACAATTTGCAAATTTATCGCCAAATGAATTTATCCAGTACTATCTAAAAAAAAGTATTGGTTTACTTGGTGTCGTCGTCGGGCACGATCATGGTTTTGGCAATGCCCGAAAAGGAAACATCACAACTCTTTTCGATGCCTTTGCTAAAAATTCTGTTTGGGTAGAGCAACTCGGGCAGTATACACATGATGACAACTTAATCAGTTCATCCGTTATCAGAAAATTGCTTTTAGATGGTAAAGTTGTTCATGCGAATGAAATGCTTGGCTATCCATACAGTGTCAAAAAGCAAGTCGTCCTGGGAAATAAGCGGGGGAGACAGTTAGGATTTCCAACAGCAAATCTGGATATTGCGAATTCTGATAAGTTAATTCCCGGAAGTGGTGTTTATGCGATTAAATGCAATTTACAGGGAAAAGCTCATATTGGGATGGCCAATATCGGTACCAGACCAACATTCGGAGATCATGAAACAAGCCTTGAAGTACACATTTTGGACTTCGACGGTGATATTTACGGAAAAGATTTAGGTGTGCAGTTTATCATAAAAATTCGCAATCAGATTAAATTTGAAAATCCTACAGATTTGGTTGCACAGTTAGAAAAAGATAAGATAAAAGTTCGAACCATATTGAGTTAAAAAGTATATTAATTAAATTAATTATGGAGTAGTTAAATGCCTCTCACAAAAGAAGTCAAACAAGAAATAATGACTGAATTTGGTGCCGACAAGAACGATTCTGGAAAAGCTGAAGTTCAAATCGCTCTTCTTACGCGTCGGATTAATGAATTAAAGGATCACTTTCAAACAAATAAAAAGGATCATCATTCACGTCTCGGCCTTCTTAAAATGGTCGGGAAAAGACGTCGTCTGTTAAATTACCTTATCAAAACCGACATTCAGCGCTACAGAGAAATAATTAAAAAATTAAACATCCGTCGATAATTTTTAGGATCTATTATTATTCGACAATTCCTTGAAGGAGTGTCATCATAATGCTTATAAGCAAAGAAGTTGTCATTAACGATGAAAAAATCATCTTTGAAACTGGTGAATTGGCAAAGCAAGCCCATGGTTCTATTTTACTGAAAATGGGTGATACCTGTCTACTGGCCACAGTTGTTGGTTCAGAACAGGCATCTGACATGGGATTCTTCCCATTAAGTGTTGAATACAGAGAGAAAGCGTATTCTGCTGGAAAAATCCCGGGAGGCTATGTAAAGCGAGAGGCAAGACCAAACGAAAAGGAAATACTCAGTGCCCGACTGACAGACAGGTGTCTCAGGCCATTGTTTCCAGATGGCTATATGAACGAGGTGCAAATTATCATTCAGGTACTGTCAGTTGACAAAGAGAATGATGCTGACGTATTGGGGATGTGTGCAGCTTCAGCAGCCTTGGCCATTTCAGATATCCCCTGGCAAGGACCTATCGCAGGTGTGCGCGTTGGGCGGATAGACGGTAATTATGTTGTTAATCCAACGTATGAGCAATTGGAAGAAAGTGAAATCGATTTAACAATTGGTGCAAGCGCAGATTCCATTATGATGGTTGAAGGGGAAGCAAGTGAAGTTGACGAATCGGTCATGCTTGGAGCACTTGAGTTCGGACATGAGGCAGCCAGGAACATTGTTAAAGCGATTGAAGAACTTGTCGAGCTCGCCGGAAAAGATAAACGTGAATTCGTCGCTAAACCATTGCCGAATGATATTACGGATCGTGTACGCTCCGAAGCGACTGATAAAATCCAGGAATGTTTGCGCCTTACAACGAAAGAGGAGCGACGCAAAGCATTAAAGGCATTTACAACCGAATTTGTTGAATCCCTGGAAGAAGAATTCCCCGAATCAGAAAAAGTCATTCACACAGTATTGCATGATATTGAAAAAGAATTAACACGTGCCATGATAATGAAAGAATCGCATCGTCTTGATGGTCGTGATATGGACGATATCCGTAATATTGAATGCAAAACCAGCCTGTTGCAGCGTACGCATGGTTCCAGTTTGTTTACACGTGGTCAAACTCAATCCCTTTCTGTCGTAACTTTGGGAACAAAAGTCGATGAACAGCGGATGGATGCGTTAGAAGGCGAATTTTTTAAATCTTATATGCTGCATTATAATTTCCCTCCATTCTGTGTAGGAGAAGCACGGCCTATACGCGGTATTAGCAGACGCGAGATCGGACATGGCAACCTCGCAGAGCGCGCTCTAAAACCGATTATTCCATCTGACGCAATATTTCCATATACAATTCGTATCGTTTCTGAAATTTTAGAATCAAATGGTTCGTCCTCAATGGCATCAGTGTGTGCTGGATCTCTGGCCTTGATGGATGCGGGCGTACCGGTGAAAGCGCCTGTCGCGGGGATCGCGATGGGATTGATCAAAGAAGAAGATGATTTTAAAGTGCTTACGGACATTCTGGGTGATGAAGATCACCTTGGTGATATGGACTTTAAAGTTGCTGGTACAAAAG
>QQUM01000526.1 GCA_008501545.1 Calditrichota bacterium | reverse complement strand
CTCGAATTAAAAGATAAATATGCACGAACAGTAGAAACCAGTCGTATAAAGGAAAATATTGGCGCTGTATCGTCTTTGTTCGATGATGCTGTGCTTGCGTTGGCTTCACTTGGCTATTCTAAGGCGAATGTTATCAAAACGCTTGATAAAATAATGAAAGAAAGCGCACCGGACAGCATGGAACGCATGATAAAAGAAGCATTGCGGCGGTTATAATTGTCGACTGAAAATCCAAACAGCCCGACGAATCCTGAAATTCTCTCCGATGAGTTGGAATTTGACAGCACACTCCGTCCACGCTCGTTCGCTGATTTTACCGGACAGGAAAAATTAAAAGAGAATTTACACGTCTTCATTCAGGCAGCACGCGGTCGGGGTGAAAGCCTTGACCATGTATTGTTTTATGGCCCGCCGGGTCTTGGTAAGACGACCTTGGCGAATATAATCGCAGCTGAAATGGAGTCCGGTATTCGGGTAACATCAGGTCCGACATTGGAGAAACCGGGTGATTTGGCGGGGATCCTGACGAATTTGCAAGAACACGATGTGCTTTTTATTGATGAAATTCATCGTTTGAGCAAGGTTGTCGAGGAGTACCTTTATCCGGCAATGGAAGATTTTAAGTTGGATATTATTATCGATAAAGGACCGAATGCCAGGACGATTCAGCTCAATTTGCCAAAATTTACCCTTGTTGGTGCGACGACGAGAGCTGGATTACTCACTTCGCCGATGCGTGCCCGATTTGGTGTTGTTTCACGTTTGGATTATTACAATACGGATGATTTGCAAAAGATACTCCATCGCTCCTCACTTTTATTAAATATTGAATTGTTGGGCGATGCCTCTGCGGAAATTGCACGGCGATCCCGTGGTACGCCGCGAGTTGCAAACCGGCTACTGCGACGCATTCGTGATTTTGCACAAATAGCCGGTCTAAAATCTATCGACAAGGAAATTGCTCTTCACAGTCTTGACAGGCTTGATGTCGATGCCCGCGGACTCGATGATATGGACAAACGAATTTTGTTCACCTTGATCGAGAAATTCAGCGGGGGCCCTGTTGGCATCAGCACACTCGCTGTTGCTGTCGGTGAAAAAGGAGAAACGCTGGAAGAAATATATGAACCCTACCTGATTCAGGAAGGATTTATTAAACGAACGCAGCGAGGCCGGATGGTAACGCAATTGGCTCTGGACCATCTGCAAATAGCTCGCAAAGAGAAGAAAAATCAGAGAGATCTATTTGAATAAATAACGAATGGTAATTGTTCAGGCTCTCACATAATTGACTGCAAAATCTCTGGATAGAAGTCACCACATCCAATCAGCATGTCACCTACAATCGAAATCCTGAACAGCACCACATAATCTGAGGCACATTATGAAATTATCGAACTTTAAGTATGAATTGCCAAAAGAACTGATCGCACAATATCCTGCAAAAACTCGAGATGGTTCACGCTTAATGGTAGTCGATCGTCAGTCAGAGGAAATTGAAAAAGACCTCTTTAAAAATATTATTAACCAATTCAGCGAAGGCGATTGCCTGGTTATCAACGAAACACGTGTATTTCCGGCTCGCCTTCTGGGAACAAAAGACAAAACCGATGCAGAAGTTGAAATTTTCCTCCTGCGCCAGCTTGAAGGCGGACTTTGGGAAGTATTGGTTAAACCAGCCAGAAAGGTTCGCGTTGGGAACCGCTTAAGTATCGGTTCTGAATTGATGTGTGACGTGATCGATAACACTGTTTCCGGCGGCCGGGTTGTTCGGTTTAATTTTGATGGTGATTTTTTTGAGATCATCGATCGGATAGGACGG
Source organism: Calditrichota bacterium (assembly GCA_008501545.1). Taxonomy (GTDB): domain Bacteria; phylum Zhuqueibacterota; class Zhuqueibacteria; order Zhuqueibacterales; family Geothermadaptataceae; genus Bioreactorimicrobium. Next base: position 1,264 of record QQUM01000526.1, on the reverse strand, counting down.
TCGCCATTACCACCTTACGTCGATCGTGATCCCGAACCAATGGATAAAGAGCGGTACCAAACAGTTTATGCGCGTGTTCGTGGCGCTGTTGCTGCGCCAACGGCAGGTTTGCATTTTACCAGCGAATTGTTGGATGCACTGCAGAAAAAAGGGGTAAAGGTTGTTCCTATCGTGCTGCATCTGGGATTAGGTAGCTTTCGCCCGGTTATCGTTGAAGATCTGGGACGGCATAAAATGGATAGCGAATTCTATGAGATTTCTCAGGAAAGCGCAGATACAATTAATGAAACGATGAAAAATGGGGGTAAAATTACGGCAGTCGGCACAAGCGTGGTTCGTGCATTGGAAACCCAGGTGACCTCCGAGGGTTGGGTGAAGCCGGACACTGGCTGGACAGATAAATTTATATACCCTCCGTATAATTTTAAAATTGTCGATCGACTGGTTACCAATTTTCATCTGCCTGCTTCAACATTACTTATGCTGATCTCTGCATTTGCCGGTCATGACCTCGTTTTTAAAGCATATAAAGAAGCCATAGAAAACAAGTTCCGCTTTTACAGTTATGGCGATGCCATGCTGATTAAATAACCAGTCACCAGCATGTAAAATTGTCAGGTGTATTTCGTATGGATGTTATTATCGTAGCGGCAGGAAAGGGGCTGCGTTTTGGTGGAGCAACACCAAAGCAATTTCTCCCCTTGTGCGATAAACCTGTCCTCGTCCATACGATAGATGCATTTCAGCATCATCCGGCGATACGTCGAATTGTTGTAGTCGGTCCGGATGACTGGCTTTTTTATATTGCACAAGATATTGTCGACAAATTTGGTTTTGACAAGGTGAATCAGATTATTGGTGGCGGAGCAGAGCGTCAGGATTCGGTGCTTGCCGGAATTAAAGCGCTTGGTACCGGGGCAGGCCCGGTTCTCATTCATGATGGTGCACGGCCTCTTGTAACAATTGACATTATTGATCGAGTCATCAACGGTCTTGAACGACATCTTTCGGTTATTCCTGTGGTGCGGGTTGCAGATACCGTAAAAATTGTAGATAGAGAGCATGTCACAGAGACATTGCAACGAGACAAGCTCAGAGCTGTACAGACGCCGCAGGGATTTCAAATTGAAAAGTTGCAATCTCTGCTTCTGCAAGCACAAACAGAAAAATGTACAGTTACCGATGAAGCAATGTTGATGGAAAAAAATGGTGTGCCTGTTTCGGTTGTCGATGGCGACGCATCCAATATGAAAATTACAAATGA
>QQUM01000612.1 GCA_008501545.1 Calditrichota bacterium | reverse complement strand
ATTGCGGAGATTATCGCAGCTGTTTTCCAGGAAAACAAAATTGCAGTTGTTCAGGGAGACAAAGATATTGCCATCCAACTTCTCCAACTGCCATTCAATCACATTTTTTTCACTGGCAGTTCTGCGGTTGGCAAAATCATCATGAAAGCCGCAGCAGAACACCATGCATCGGTTACACTGGAACTTGGTGGCAAGACTCCGGTTATAATCGATGCAAGTGCTGATTTAAATGACGCTGCCCGAAAAATTGGCATGGGTAAATTTTTGAATTTTGGCCAGGCTTGTGTATCGCCGGACTACCTCCTTGTTCATCAGTCAAAATTAGATGAACTGGTCGAGAAATTAAAAAGTGCGATTCAGAAAAGCTATGGAACCGGGGAACAAATCAAGAATTCTCCAGATCTTGCTCGAATCATAAACACAAACCATTTCAATCGCCTGAAATCCATGCTGGATGAAGCAATCAGAAAAGGTGCAGAGATAAAAGCAGGAGGCGAGGCAGACGAGGAAAATCTGTATATCGCACCAACTATTCTGACCAATGTCCCGGATGATTGCCAACTGATGCAAGAGGAAATTTTTGGTCCCATCTTGCCCATCATCTCCTTTGCCACCATCGATGAAGCGCTCGAAATTGTAAACAACAAACCAAAACCGCTGGCGATGTACATTTTCAGTAAAACACATGAAAACATTGAGAAAATATTAAACGAGACAAGCGCTGGTGGCACAACAGTCAATGATTTTGGCATGCATTATATCCAGTACTTTTTACCATTTGGTGGAGTTGGGATGAGCGGCTTCGGAAGCTCACACGGGAAAAATGGTTTTCTGGCCTTCTCACATTCACGCGCGATTGTTTATCACCACAAATGGAGTCCTCTCAAACTTTTTGCACCACCCTATAAAAAAATCAAAAACAATATGACCAGGCTTCTCATTAAATATTTATAAAATTATACGCTTACTATGGAAATTAACTGGATACAATTATTTGGCTACTTTGGCTCTGTACTTATTGCAGTTTCACTTATGATGCGGTCGATCGTGCGGTTGCGCTGGATAAATCTGTGCGGTGCAGCAGTCTTCTCGATTTATGGTTTACTCGTCCATGCAATTCCGGTGTTTTTGCTCAACGGATTTATCGTCCTCATCGATATTTATTACCTGGCGCAAATGGTGGGACAAAAAAATTACTTTGAGATTCTGGAAAAGAACAGACTTTCTGCACCTTACTTGCAACGTTTTTTTAAATATTACGAAAAAGACCTGCATAAATTTTTTCCTGATTTTAATCCCGATACTATTCATAATCCCATTGTTTTTATAATTTTACGAAACATGATGCCAATCGGTGTTTTCATTGGTGAGCCGATCGGTGAGCATACACTTGAAATTAAACTCGATTATGTCATTCCTGATTATCGCGACCTGAAAAGTGCCTATTTTCTCTTTGGAGAAAAACAGCGGTTTTTTGCAGACAATCAGATAACGAAACTCACAATTTGTTCAAGGGTTGAAAAACACCTCACCTATTTAAAAAAAACCGGTTTCGAAAAGGATGAGAAGCGGGGAGAAAACTGTTACATATTACGTTTAACTGCAGTAGCGTGAGTTAATGACAGATGTGCTGCAGATCAATATCGGTAGCTGATTTGCTCTTTTTTCGTCGATCTGTTTATCACTAAAATTATTTTTTGCTGGCTAAAACCAGCTTCTTCTGATTAAAATTACACACTAGATGATAAATTTAAGATACATTTTTCTCTCCACAGTTCTCCTTTTTCCGGGAATCCTTTCTGCACAGGAAGGCCTCACGATTAATAACATCAATTTTTATGGTAACTCTGCCTTCAGTACTTCCGAACTGACAATTCTTATGGAGTTGTCAGAAAAGAAAAATGTGTTTATGCGTATGTTTTCCGGTACATCTGAATCTTCACGATACAGCGAATACGTGCTGCAACGTGATTTAAAGCGAATCATTAATTTTTATAAAACAGAAGGCTATTTGCACGCGCAAATCGATAGTTTTCGCATTCATTTTGATGAAGAGAAATTGATGCAGGATGAGGAAGGATTTGTTGACATCAACATTTACCTGCATGAAGGACAACCCATTTTTGTTGAGTCGATCGAATTAAAGTTTGACAACAGAGACACGACACAAAATCAAAATATTAGAAACATCGCACAAAAGATAAAAAAGACGACGGAAAAAATTGTTCAGAGACGCTTTCGGGATGAGGATTTAAATCAAACAAAAGCCGGCATTATTAATGCGTTCAATGACCGCGGATACCCATTTACCAGCATTAAACCGGTTCCAGTACTCAATGCTAAAGAGAATAAAGTCCAAATCACCTTTATCGTGCGGCCGGGACCGCGGGTTGTTTTGGGGAATATCGAGATTACCGGGAATGATAAGGTTCCCTCATCATTGATCAGGAAGCAGCTGACAATTAAAACCAGCCAGCTCTATCAGGCAAAACGTATTCAAACTTCGCGGCAGCAAATCTATAATCTCGGCTTGTTCAGTATCGTTACGATTAAAATTTTGACGGAACAAATGCAGGATAATCACTTGCCGGTGCAGGTGATTGTGAAAGAAGCGCCGCGACTGACCACAAAAATCGGTGTAGGCTGGGGCAGGGATGACCGTTTCCGGGCCTACACTGAAATAACGCGACTGGGATTTCTGGGTGGCGCTCGCCGGCAAAGCCTTTTTCTAAAGCACTCCTACCGCGAGCCAATCACATTAAATTGGGAAATGATTCAACCGGCGTTTTTGAGTCCGGACAATAATCTCAGTTTAAAACCATTTTATCGAAGGCAGCGTGAAGAATCGTTTAAAACCAAGCGTACCGGTCAAACGACATCTCTATTCCGCATCATGGGCAGATATACCCGCGGCTCCCTGGCCTACACACTTGAACGCGTGCGGACACAATACCAGGATGCCGATTAACGCTATACGAAAGCGAGTGCGACGATCCATATTTGTCGGGATAGTTCAAAACCGTTATTTACGCCGAATCGGGGTATGTACAGTTCGATGATTTATACTTTTTCCGGTTTGGGATTTAACAGCCG
>QQUM01000331.1 GCA_008501545.1 Calditrichota bacterium | reverse complement strand
TGTTGTCCGCAGTACAGTAAACGTGTAAACTGCCATTTTTTATTATTCATCGCTATTTTGCTTCCTGCTAGCCCGCAACCAGTCCTTGCACAACTTCATTTGTCCAGCATTCATCCAACACGTTCTGCACCTTTCGCACAAAATCTTAATATATACGACTGGCGCTACCGGATTGGTTACGGCGCTTCTCCCTGGAACCAACTGGATTTCGTCACCCATTATGATTATGCGAGTACGATGCAATACAGCCGTGGCGAACAACTTTGGAAGGATCAGCAAAGCGCGGATTTAATTATTAGAAAAAGAGCGTTGCAAAATCGCACGCTTCTCACACGCTTTGATTTCAATTCCCTCAAAGATCAATTCTCTTCCTTCAATTATGATCGAATTCAAGCAGGGATGACACTCGCCGGACGCTTTCCGCTTAAAAACGCCATCACCTTGCAACCGGAACTGGGATTTCGAATCGAAAATCGGAAAGAACTTTCTGAAAGTGGGCCCTATTTTGCAGTAAATCTTTTGGTGCCGGATCAGAATATTTTCGATGCCACACACAAATTGGATGCCTGGTCTGAATCCAGCAAGTTTAAAAACCGGCAAAACAGCCAGGTACGGTTAAATTATGGTGTTTTTGGTGAAATAACACCCGGAACAAAAGATTCATTGAATTTTTATTACGATTTTCTTCGGCGTGATAACTTTTTGGGCAATCCGCTCAATCAGATGGTGGAGAGTTTGAATAAAAAGCGTTTTGGTGTCAACAACCACCTGACGTACGATATAGGTGAAAATGGTGGTTTTCGAATGATTACTGATGTTTCAATCGCCGGAGTGGATATCGCCCATAATCGTATCGCACAGCAAATTTCAAGTCGCGGCCATGATGATTTCAGTTTTAATAACAATATATTCATGTATTGGCAGGGAGAGAAGCACAGACACCAGCTTGCGGTAGATTTCGGTGAAGAATCTACCGAGCATCACATATCAGATTCTTCGACGACGTTAACATTATCGCAGCGTTTTACGGGTGTTGGTTATGATGTTATCGAAAAATACACAAGAATTTCGCAGAAATCGCATTACAAGTTTAGTGACCGCGATTCGATACGTTTTTATTTTGGACTTTCAAAACTTGAGCATGACAATACCGATCAGGCGCGTTCGGATACACATGACGAACAAAGATGGACTGCAGCAATTTTTCATTCACGCAAGCTGAATGAGTTTATAACGGTACAATGGGAATTAAGCACCTATTTACGCCATTTTGTTTATTTAAACAGCCAGCTTTCGGGCCAAAATAATTGGACCCGGATATTGAAATTACAGCCCGAATGCATCATCCGGTTTTCGCCCAAAGCCGAACTGCGTCAACGAGCTGGAATTCGTACCAACTATGTCGTCTCGGATTATGCCTCAGATAATTCATCTGTCAATAATTATGTAATTCGTGATTTTTTCATTACGGATTCGCTGGCATTTTCACTTTCGGAAAAAGTGGGTTGCTTTGTGCATTATCGCTATGAAACAGAGGAACTGGGCAGTCTGAATTGGGAGAAATTCAGTTCGAGACCCCGAACATCCTGGCGTAACCAGTGGGGATCTATAAAATTCCGGCAACGCTTTACAGCGCATGCCACCTTAAGTGTGGGCGTCGACTTTTATGAACAGAAACGATGGAAATATGAGCTGGATACAGACAAAAACCTGCGTAAAGAACATGTCGGGACACATACGAATCTGGGCCCTGTTGTGGAGTTTTTTCTATTGACGCATAGTGGGTCGGTACTCCTTTTTTCAGGAAAACGACAAAAAGCTTTTCCATTTATTGGAAAAGCTTATTATATTAATAACCTTGAACTTAGAATACAGTGGAAATTGTAGAAGAGATTATGGCAAAACAAAAAAATGACAAACAACTACTGCATGAGGTGTTTGAGACCAGGCCTGAAATCGTCGAGCAGGTGGAGGCGCTCACCGATAAAATTTCCCGTGTTATGCATTTTTCTGAACAAGAAAGAGACAACATCGCCATTGCTATAACAGAAGCGGTCAACAATGCTATTTATCATGGAAATAAACTGGATAAAAATAAAAAAATTCATTACAGCATCCACAGCAGTGGGAATTCTCTGCGATTTTCGATTCGCGACGAGGGCAACGGATTTAAGCCTTCAGATGTACCGGATCCCCTTGAACCTGCCAATTTATTGAAGGAAAACGGGCGGGGCATATTTATTTTGAAATCCTTAATGGATGACGTATCATATGATTTTACAGCTGGTGGCACAACCATCACCCTGGTTAAAACGAAGAAAAAGGAAGAAGAATAGCAATTTTGAAGTGTGAATTGTTGATGTTAATTCCCATATTTTCTACCCCACAAAAGAAAAAATTTCCCTTATCGCTTAAGCCTTAAAATCAATTTTAACTTCCATCCAGGGTAACACTCATTTCTTGCCCATTTCGGACAACATCAAAAACAATATCTTCACCTAAAACAGCATCGATGATCGCTTTAAGATCTGCAATGGAAGCTGTCGGGTAACCATTTATTCCGGTTAGAATATCACCGGCTTCCAGTTCCGATTTTTCAGCGAGGCTGTTTTCTTTGATTTCAGCTATGATTAATCCCCTTGTCTCCGTGAATATTTCTTGTATCCGGCTGCTCATCTTCTGTACAGTAATGCCAAGCTCTTTAATGGTAAATTGCTGTAAATCATCGATGTCATCGGAATGGCTCTCATATGTTTTAAGTAAATCGGCATTACTGTAAATAGCGGCGCCCTGTCGCAGGGCAAGGGCGATCGCATCGCTGGGCCTGGCATCAAGAACAAGTGTCTTTCCACCTCCCCTAAGATAAATTGCCGCATAGTATGTATCTTCTTTCATCCCGGTAATCTTAATATAATCAACATGATAATTTAGTGTATCAATCAGTTTGGAAATCAAGTCATGGGTCATAGGGCGAGGCGGTTTTATATCATTGCGGGCATAATAAATGGATAGCGCCTGTTCGCCGCCGATTATCATCGATAAAAAAAGATTTTTCTCGGGATTGGTAAGATAGATAAGTACAGGACCTGAATGC
>QQUM01000185.1 GCA_008501545.1 Calditrichota bacterium | reverse complement strand
CTAATGTTACGAATTCATCACGGGCGTAGAATATCAATCCAGTAAAGCGTATCTAGTTTTCGTTTTCAAACTCGTCAACCATATTCGTTAATTTCTCGATTCGCTGTTCGAACTCACTTGTAATTTTTTGATTTGCAGCACGTTCTCGAAAAAGTTCATCAACAATGTTTAAAGCCGCTAATATGGCAACTTTCAAAGCTGATTTCGTTGTTGTGCTCTTCTGGACTTCATGCATTTTTTGATCAATATAAGCGGCAATCTCCTGCATGTACTCCTGGTCACTTTCTCCTTTTATGGAGTATTCAGTACCAAAAATTTTTACATTTAAATTATTTGTTTGCAGGTTTTCCATATATCCAGCATATATTGATTATAATTCAATATCTAAAGCTTCTATACGCTTTAGCATTTCATTTATCTTATTGCTTATATACAATTCCCGTTCACTCAAACCCTCATTCGAATTGTATTTATCATTTTCTTTCTCGAGTTCAAAAAGGCGTGTATCTTTTTGTTCTAATTCTTGCTCGAGAAGATGTATACGTTCTTGCAATTGGACGTTTTCTTTTTTCAGGGCATTGATATAATCAAGCGCTTGTACTATTTTGTTTTCTAGTAAATTAAATTGTTTAAAATCCATGGACGGTTCCCAATAGCAAAGAATTATTGTCGTAATTCTGCACTATATTTTTTATTCAATGTACTAAGAATTTTATCCATTAGTTGATTGATTTCCGTCTCTTTTAAAGTACGATCCGGCGACTGAAATTCGAGTGAAAAAGCAAGGCTTTTCTTCCCTTTTGTGATACCCTTTCCTTCATAGACATCAAAAAGTAGAAGCTTTCTTAACAATTTTCCAGAAGTATTTTCAATAGTTTCTAAAATAGCCTGCGCTGGTATCGTCTTGTCGACTACAAGTGCAATATCGCGATCGATGGCAGGAAAACGTGAAATTTCCACATATTTTTTATCGCTGGTATAAATCGAGAACAAGTATTCTAAATCAAGACAAAACGCTAAAACGTCCTGCTCAACATCAAATTCCTTTAAAACCGACTTGGAAATGAGACCAAAATGACCAACTTCTCTTTTCTTATGAATCAAAGTACTCCCAAATGAATACCAGGCTGGAGAGGCATCCAATTGTTTAATATTCTCAATTCTAAGCGTAGAAAGTAGCTTTTGAATAATTCCTTTGATTGTAAAAGCAGAAAGAGGTTCCGGAGATGGCGTATGCCAGGATTTAGGTTGTGCATTGCCTGCAAGGAGTCCTTCAACCCGAAAATTTTCTTTTAGGTTTTTACCATCCTGAATAAATGTACTGCCTACTTCAAAAAGGCGGACATCACTATTCTTTCGATTTAGGTTATAAGCGATGCTGCTTAATAAGGTTGAAGAAATCGTCGGACGGAGAACGGCCATATCTTCGCTTAATGGGTTAATTATCCGGGCAAGGCTATCGTCATTTTCAACAAATGGTTTGCACGATTTTACCGGCGCCATGCTAATTGTAATGGATTCCATCAAACCAAATGAACCCAGTGTATTTTTAACCAACTCAATGAAGTTAAAATAACTATTTTTTTGATTCAAAACATTGATCGAATTATCGAGCTGATCTTCGATTTCGTTATAACCGAAAAGTCGTGCTATTTCCTCGATAAGATCAATTTCCCGAAACAAATCTGGACGGAATGTCGGTGGTACCACATCAAAGAAACTTTTGCATTTCGTTACTTTGCATTCTAATGCTTCAAGATATCCAACAATCTCGGAATCTGTAAATTTTTTACCAATAATTTTGTTCAACTGATTGGAACGAAGTTGAATTGTCGGTGCTTCTATTTTTCGGGGATAGACATCGATAAAATCCGAGGCAATTTTCCCTCCACCAAGTTCCAGCATAAGGTCTACTGCCCGCTGGCTTACTTTCGCAGGAATATTAGGATCTACACCGCGTTCAAAACGTTTTGATGCATCGGTTGACAGATTAAGTCTGCTGGATGTTCGACGGGTTATCGTTGGATCAAAATTAGCAACCTCGAGCAAAACATTTTTTGTCGTAGCCATTACTTCTGAACCCAGCCCCCCCATCACACCGGCAATCGCAACAGGCTTTTCACCATCACAAATCAATAAATCATCAGACGTTAGGTTCCGTTCCTGCTCATCCAGTGTAACAAATTTTTCGCCATTATTTGCATTTCGAACAATAATTTTTGCTCCCTGGATTTTATCATAATCAAATGCATGCAACGGTTGGCCCGTCTCCAACATAATTAAATTCGTAACGTCTACAATATTCGATATGCTTCGCAAACCGAGATGCTCAAGACGATTGACAAGCCAGTCTGGCGATGGACCAACTGTGACATTTTTTAATACAATTCCTGTGTAGCGCGGGCAGGCTTCGGGATTCTTGATTTCGATGGAAAGCGGAAGTTCACTGGATTTATTCTTTACCGGAACTTTCTCCAAAGGAGACTTGAATGGTTTACCAGCATCGATGCATAGCTCACGTGCGATTCCAATTGCGCCGAGACAGTCAGGGCGATTCGGTGTTATAAATATATCAAAAACTGTGTCGGATTCGTCGATCAAATCATTTATTGCTGCGCCAATTCTGGATTCACCAGGCAGGACCATGATACCATCTGCCTCCTGGGAGAGAGACAATTCTCTTTCAGAACATATCATTCCGGACGAAGCGATACCACGTAATTTTGCTTTCTTAATTTTAAATCCACCCGGAAGTATCGTGCCTATCGTTGCAACGGGCACTTTTTGTCCAGCAGCGACATTCGGTGCTCCACATACTATTTGCAATTGTTCAGCACCAATATTGACCTGACAGCAATTTAAATGGTCAGAATCTTTAACTTTTTCAGTTTTTACCACTTCACCAACAACAACACCAGTCAGATCAGGAATGGTTGAAATTCGCTCTTCAACCTCTAATCCATGCATTGTTAGGGTTTCATCTATTTGATCGTCTGTCAGTGCGAAACCTGACAATTCATTTATCCATTTGCGTGTAATTTTCACGATAGCTTTAAGTTAAAATTGATTTAAAAATCGGATGTCATTATTATAA
>QQUM01000156.1 GCA_008501545.1 Calditrichota bacterium | reverse complement strand
TGACAACTTCTTTTTTTGCCTTTTTTGCTTTCTTTGCCATTATTACTCACCAGAAGGAAGAATTTCATCAAATTTTTTGGAGTAGCGAACTCGCTTGCGACTTGGTTTACCTTCGCCCTCCATGACTTTCTTAGAGACACGTGTTGGTTCATTGCTTGTCGGGCTGATAATCATGGCATTTGAAGCATGAATAGGTGCTTCTTTCTCAATAATCCCGCCATTGGGATATTGTTGGCTTGGCCGCATATGCCTCTTTATCATACCAACACCTTCAATAATTACACGATTGGTCTTCGGGTATACTTTCAGTACTTTACCACGTTTACCTTTATCGTCTCCCGAGATTACAACGACTTGATCGCCTTTTCTAATATGCATTTTTCGCTCCGTTTACAAACTTTTACTTAGAGCACTTCAGGTGCAAGTGATATAATTTTCATATACTGTTTTTCCCGAAGCTCACGAGCAACCGGGCCAAAAATACGTGTACCCCTTGGCTCTTTTTGGTCATTGATTAAAACGGCTGCATTTTCATCAAAGCGTATATAAGTTCCATCCGCACGACGTGTTTCTTTTTTAGTACGAACGATAACCGCTTTGGCAACGTCACCTTTTTTAACAGTACCACCAGGAATTGCTGACTTTACTGTCACGACAACCTGATCACCAATACGTGCGTATCGTCTTTTACTTCCGCCAGAACTTTGATACACGTGACCGATTTGGCACCTGTATTATCAGCAACATTCAGGCGTGAATACTCTTGAATCATTTCTAATCTCCGTCAATTCGCAGCTTCACCAAAAAAGTGCGACAGCGTTATTTTGCTTTTTCTAGAACTTCAACCAGGCGCCAGCGCTTACGTTTGCTGAGTGGACGCGTTTCCATTATCAACACTTTATCACCAATATTGGCTTCATTGTTCTCATCATGCGCCATAAATTTGGAAGTCTTGCGAACGTATTTGTCATACATAGAATGTTTCACTTTACGCTCTGTTCCGATGACAATACTCTTTTCCATTTTATTACTTAAAACGACTCCGATCCGTGTTTTTCGACGGCCACGTTCCATTTCACTATTCCTTGGTAATTATATTCTTAATTATTACCGCCGGCCTTTTCCGACCTGATCTTCAAATCCAACTCGTGAAGGATTGTTTTTATCCGAGCGATATCTCTTCGAACAGAACGTAGAAGCAACGGATTATCAAGTTGTTTTGTCGCATGTTGGAAACGTAGATTCTGGTGCTCCTCAACTAAATCTTCCAACTGCTGTTCGATATCCTCACGTGAAAGCTGATTTATTTCCCACATTTTCATTATATGCTCTCCTGGCTGACAAATTTCGTTTTCAGCGGAAGTTTGTGGGAAGCAAGGCGCATTGCTTCTTTAGCCAATTCAACATCAACACCTGCTAACTCAAACATTATTCGTCCTGGTTTAATAACCGCCACCCAATACTCTGGTGAGCCTTTTCCTTTTCCCATCCGTGTTTCTGCTGGTTTTTCTGTAACCGGTTTATTGGGGAAAATACGGATCCAGACTTTACCGCCACGCTTGATATGTCGTGTCATCGCAACACGGGCAGCTTCAATTTGACGGGATGTAATCCAACCTGGCTCCAGAGCTTTTAAACCATATTCGCCAAAAGCAATCGTAGAACCGCGAGTTGCTTTACCGCGCATACGACCACGGTGTTCCTTGCGATATTTTACTCTTTTGGGCATTAACATTATATTATTACTCCATCACTATTGGTCTTTAATATTTCAGGAGCCGAGTACTTCGCCACGGCATATCCACACTTTCACACCGATTGCACCATAAGTTGTATGTGCTGTAACTGTTGCATAATCAATATCTGCCCGCAGTGTGTGCAATGGAACACGTCCCTGCCGATACTGCTCTGTTCGTGCCATTTCAGCACCACCCAATCGTCCACTGCATTGCACTCGAATTCCCTCAGCACCCATGCGCATTGTACTCATCAGCGCTTTTTTCATGGCACGTCGGAACGATATTTTAGCAGATAATTGGTTTGCTATATTCTCAGCAACAAGATAAGCATCCAGCTCAGGTCTTTTAATTTCATTGATATTCAACTGGATTTCTTTTTTTGTCAAGCGTTGAAGTTCTTCTTTAAGCTTGTCAACTTCCTGACCTTTGCGTCCAATTACAATACCCGGTCGAGCCGTATTGATTGTCAAAGTAATTTTCTGCGCTGTTCGAGCTATGTGTAGTCCCGAAACGCCAGCTCGACGCAATCTGCTGCGAATGTATTTACGCAGCATTAAATCTTCAGAAAGTAGGCTCGAAAATTTTTTCTCTTCGAACCAATTTGATTCCCAGTCTTTAATAATTCCAAGTCGAAATCCGATTGGATGTGTTTTCTGACCCAAGGGACCTCCCGAATGTTAATTTATGTCTGTTACGACTAAAGTTAAATGACAAGTGGGTTTTCTTATGCGCATAGGCCGTCCCATTGCACCAGCCTTAAATCTTTTCAAAGATGGCCCCATATTGACAAATGCTTCTTTGACGACCAATGTATGTGGATCAATCTTTCCATGCTCTTCTTTGCTCATTGCATTTGCAACAGCAGAACGCAATGTTTTTTCCACAGGCAATGCAGCACGTTTTCCAGAAAAATGCAACACATTCAAAGCATCATCAACACCCTTACCACGGATGAGATCAACTATCTGTCGCATTTTGCGAGGCGACATTCGTACGTATCTTGCTTTAGCTATTGCTTCCATTCTTGCTCCTGAGACTTAAAACTATCTGACCCGTGAGGACTTTTCTGATTTAGTAGTATGTCCGCGATATGTCCTCGTCGGTGCAAATTCACCAAGCTTATGCCCAACCATATTTTCAGAAATAAAGACAGGGATAAACTTATTCCCGTTATGAATTGCCAAAGTATGACCAACAAAATCCGGAGATATTGTCGAACGACGTGCCCAGGTTTTGATTACCTTCTTCTGGTTACTTTTATTCAATGATTCAACTTTGCGGGCAAGGCTATCATCAATGTACGGACCTTTTTTAATAGAGCGTGGCATATCTGTTCCTTACTTTCGTTTTCTAACTATAAAACGGTCAGATGTTTTTTTACCGCGGGTTTTAAGCCCTTTACTCTTCTGACCCCACGGAGATACCGGATGGCCTCCACCCGACGATTTACCTTCACCGCCACCCATTGGGTGATCTACGGGATTCATTGCAACACCACGTACATGGGGACGACGTCCTAACCAGCGAGTTCTACCCGCCTTTCCACTCACAATATTTAAATGTGAAATATTCCCAACCTGCCCGATTGTAGCCCGGCACTCTATACGGACCATCCGTACTTCACCGGAAGGCAACTTAAGTTGAGCGTAATTGTCTTCCCGTGCTACAAGTTGAGCAGATGTGCCAGCACTACGCGCCATTTGCGCTCCCTTGCGAGGTTTCAATTCAATATTGTGAACAATTGTACCAAGTGGAATTTGTGAAATTGGCAATGCATTACCAACGCTAATAGGGCTGTCCGCACCGGAAACAACAATATCGTTAACTTTCAATCCTAAAGGTGCAATGATATATCTTTTCTCACCATCTGCATAGTAAAGCAAAGCAATCCGTGCACTACGGTTCGGATCGTATTCAATAGTAGCTACTCGCGCGGGTACACCATCTTTATTACGTTTAAAATCGATAATACGATATTTTCTCTTGTGACCGCCACCACGATGACGAGCCGTTTCCCTACCCTGATTATTTCTTCCACCAGACTTAGTGAGTGGTTCGAGCAAGCTCTTCTCAGGTATCGTACTGGTTATTTCTTCAAAGGTGGAAATTTTTTTATAGCGTAAAGTTGGCGTATAAGGTCTGTATGATCTAATTGCCATTCGTTTATCCTTCCTCAGCTACTAAGCCATACCCTGGAAGAAATCAATCGTATCATCTTTATGCAAAGTGACGATTGCTTTTTTCCATGAGGCGCGTTTACCACTCGTGAGTCCACGCCTTGTGTTCATACTCTTGCTTTTACCTTTAACGAAGATCGTGCATACTTTCTTAACACGAACGTTAAATTTCGATTCGACAGCATGCTTTATTTCAACTTTATTTGCCTGCCGTTCAACGACAAATCCATACTGATTCCGGAGTTCCTGAGCGATTAAATCTTTCTCCGTCAGCATAGGATACCGGATTATTACTTCAGGTCTTTTCATGCCAACACCTCTTCAAGTTTTGCAATAGCACCTTGTTGTATGAAAATACTTTTCGTATTAACCAGATCATAAGTTGATACAAGATCTGCTCGCATTGTTTTTACTCGAGGTACATTACTTGTAGCCTGAACAAGATTCCGATCCAATTCAGCAGTTAAAATCAAAGCTTTGTCTTTTCCAATTTCAAGAGAACTTAGAATTGGCATAAATTCTTTCGTTTTGCCTGTTTCAACACTAAAGTCCTGCAATATTTTTAATTTCCCTTCGCGGAACTTTTCTGCTAAAACAGAGCGTCGTGCCAATTTTTTGACTTTTTTATTAACTTTCTGTGAATAATCACGCGGCTGTGGACCAAATACACGACCACCACCAATCCACAAGGGCGAACGATTTGTACCAGCTCTTGCAACACCACGTCCTTTCTGACGCCATGGTTTCTTACCACCACCACGTACAGCACTGCGGTTTTTTGATGCATGCGTTCCTTGACGCTTATTTGCCAGCTGGGCTTTAACACAAAGGTAAATTACATGCTCATTCAGCGGTGTTGCAAAAATACTTTCTGGTAAATCCATCTTCTCACCGGTTGGATTACCTTCTCTATTATAAATTTCTGCTTTCATTTATTGACTCGCTTGGCAATATAAACAATTCCATTTTTGGCACCAGGAACAGCACCTTTAATCATCAATATATTCTTTTCTGAATCGACCTTCACAATTTCAAGATTTTTCAGAGATACCGTCTTATTTCCAGTACGCCCAGGCATTTTTACACCCTTGAGTACGCGGGCAGGAGTAGCTGATTGCCCAATTGACCCTGGTGAGCGTAGCATAGATTTTTGACCGTGTGTTTGCTGAGCACCATGAAAATTATGACGCTTCAGTACACCCTGAAATCCCTTACCTTTGCTAAAACCGGTAATTTTTACAATATCGCCTTCAGCAAAAATGTCAGCTGTTATTTCCTGGCCAATTGAGAGTTCGGAAGAATTGTTAAAACTACGAAATTCTTTGAGATGGCGGAGGGGTTTTAATTCGTTCTTTTGGAAAAATCCCAGTTCGGACTTGGTAAGCTTTTTTTCTTTCGCAGATCCGTAACCAAGCTGCACAGCCTCATACCCGTTTTTATCAACAGTACGAATTCCTGTAACGTAACAAGGACCTGCTTCAATAATCGTAACAGGGATTGCATCGCCTAATGGCGAAAAGATGCGACTCATCCCTATTTTTTTGCCAATGATTGCACTCATCTATATTTCCAAGTATCTTGCTTAAAGTTAATAACTACGCAGAGGAAAACCGTCTAGCATAAGATTATGCGCCACGGCTTTGGAATGGTCTTAAAATAAAAAACTTCAGACCTTTATTTCAACATCAACACCTGCTGGTAGTTCTAATTTCATCAAAGAATCCACTGTTTTAGGCGTTGAATTCAAAATGTCAATAAGGCGTTTGTGAATACGTGTCTCAAACTGCTCACGAGACTTTTTATTAACATGTGGCGACCTTAACACCGTATAAACAGAACGTTTCGTTGGTAAAGGAATTGGGCCGGAGATAGCGGCACCAGTGGTTTTGGCAGTTCTGATAATTTTATCTGTCGATTTATCAATCAACCTATAATCATATGCCTTCAATTTTATTCTGATCTTTTGACCAACCACGAAACTCTCTCCAAAATTGATGAGATTGTTGAATGCGCGTTGTTAATAGAGAACACACACGCATCCAACAGTATTTAAGTATTATTCTATAATTTCCGAAACAACACCAGAACCCACGGTACGACCACCTTCTCGAATCGCAAATCGAATACCTTGCTCCATTGCAATAGGAGAAATCAATTCTACGGTGATCGTAACATTATCACCTGGCATAACCATTTCAACACCTTCAGGAAGGTCTACAACACCTGTTACGTCTGTTGTTCTAAAATAAAACTGAGGACGGTAATTTCCGAAGAATGGTGTATGACGACCACCCTCTTCCTTTTTAAGAACGTAGACCTCGCCTTTGAACTTTGTGTGTGGCGTAATAGAACCAGGCTTAGCTATAACCATTCCGCGTTCAATTTCATTTTTATCTACACCACGCAACAAGAGTCCAACATTGTCACCAGCTTCACCTTGATCCAGAAGCTTTCTAAACATTTCAACACCGGTACAAACTGTTTTCTTGTGAGCACCAAGGCCAATAATCTCAACTTCTTCACCGACTTTAATAAGGCCGCGCTCAATACGACCAGTTGCTACAGTTCCACGACCTGTAATAGAAAAAACATCTTCAACTGGCATGATAAAAGGTTTATCGACGTCACGCTCAGGTGTTGGGATTGTTTCATCAACAGCTTTCATCAACTCAAGAATACAAGCTTCTTTTTCAGCATTACCTGGATTTTCCAAAGCTTCAAGTGCACTACCGCGAATAATAGGAATATCATCACCTGGGAACTGGTATTCACTCAGCAATTCACGTAATTCGAGTTCAACGAGTTCCAACAACTCCTCATCATCAACCATATCTACTTTGTTCAGAAAGACAACGATATAAGGAACACCTACCTGACGTGCGAGCAAGATGTGTTCACGAGTTTGTGGCATAGGGCCATCAGCTGCACTCACTACAAGGATAGCCCCATCCATCTGAGCAGCACCGGTGATCATATTTTTTACATAATCAGCGTGACCCGGACAGTCAACATGCGCGTAGTGTCGTGTTTCTGTTTGATATTCGACGTGTGCAGTAGCGATAGTAATACCGCGTTCGCGTTCTTCAGGTGCATTATCAATTTTATCAAATGATACAAAATCAGAAAGCCCCGATGCAGACAAAGTTTGTGTTATTGCTGCAGTGAGTGTCGTTTTTCCATGGTCAACGTGACCAATAGTACCAATATTAACATGAGGTTTAGTTCGTTCGAACTTTTCTTTGGCCATTATAGGTCCTCCAGATTTGAAGCAAATTATTTTTTTTGCAATCGTGTGTTTTTATGCTGATTGCACACCCTTTACGTTTTCCATAATGGTATCCGCTATGGATCGTGGGACATCTTCGTAATGAGAAAATTGCATTGAATAAATTGCACGTCCCTGAGTAATACTTCTCAGTGTTGTAGCGTAACCAAACATTTCAGCAAGAGGCACCGAAGCTGATATAATTTGAACTTCATTACGTGGAATCATTCCTCTTATGCGTCCACGGCGCGAGTTCAAATCACCCATCACATCTCCCATATATTCTTCAGGGACTGTAACCTCAACATCCATTATCGGTTCTAAAATCGAGGGATCAGCTTTCTTGCAAGCAGCCTTAAAAGCCATTGAGCCGGCTACCTTAAATGCCATCTCAGATGAATCAACATCATGATATGAACCATCTAATAATTCACAGTTTATATCAATTACCGGATATCCAGCCAAAATACCATTAGACATAGCATCTCGAATCCCATCTGCTACTGGCTTGATATACTCACGAGGTATAACCCCACCGACAATTTTATCTTCAAACTCAAAGCCCTTGCCAGGCTCAGCAGGTTCAATCGCGATTACACAATGCCCATATTGGCCGCGACCGCCAGATTGCCTAACAAATTTACCATCAGCTTCTGCACGCGTGCGGATGGTTTCCTTATAGGAAACTTGTGGCTTACCAATATTGGCCTGCACTTTAAATTCACGAATCAAACGATCAACGAGTATTTCAAGGTGCAACTCACCCATTCCAGCAATAAGTGTTTGTCCCGTTTCTTCATGAGTAGTAACTTTAAATGTTGGGTCTTCGTCAGCTAGCTTCACCAAGGATTCACCTAGTTTATCCTGATCTTGCTTGCTCTTGGGCTCAATGGCCACTTGAATAACTGGCTCGGGAAACTCCATCTCTTCAAGCATAATGTGCTTATCTTCAGCACAAAGCGTATGCCCGGTCTTTGTATGTTTAAATCCTACTGCCGCTAAAATATCACCAGCGACAGCTTCCTGAATCTCTTCGCGCTTATTGGCATGCATTTTCAACAGACGGCCAACTCGCTCCTTTTTACCTTCAGTTGCATTATAAATATAAGATCCAGACTTCACCTTACCCGAATAAACACGAAAGTATGTAAGGCGACCAACATAAGGATCAGTCATAATTTTAAAAGCAAGAGCGGAAAATGGTTCATCAACATTGGGCTTACGCTCGATATGAACACCGCTTTTCGGATGGGTCCCTTGTACCGGCGGCAAATCTACCGGAGATGGTAGGTACGCATTTATTGCATCCAACAATCTCTGCACACCTTTATTTTTAAAAGCAGAACCGCACAACACCGGAATGATACTTACCTCAATAGTTGCTTTACGAACGGCGGCTACTATTTCATCTTCATCAATTTCGTGCCCTTCAAGATACTTTTCCATCAACGTATCATCATAGTCTGAAATAGATTCAAGAAGATAAGTTCTCGCTTCCTTTGCTTCATCCTTCATACTATCAGGAATATCCATTTCATCCCAATGGGCACCCAAAGTATCATCACGATAAATAACAGCGCGCATTCGAATCAAATCGATTAATCCGGTAAACATTTCACCAGCACCGATTGGAATTTGAAGCGGAATTGCATTTGCACCCAATCGATCACGAATCATATCTACAGCATTTCCAAAATCAGCACCAACTCGATCCATTTTGTTAATAAACGCAATTCGAGGCACTCGATATTTATCTGCCTGTCGCCAGACTGTCTCAGATTGTGGCTCTACACCACCGACAGCACAAAACAAAGCGACAGCACCATCAAGGACACGTAAGGATCTCTCAACCTCAACTGTAAAATCAACGTGACCAGGAGTATCAATAATATTAATAATATGGTCTCGCCACAATGTTGTTGTCGCAGCAGAAGTAATCGTTATGCCACGCTCCTTCTCCTGCTCCATCCAATCCATTGTAGCACCACCCTCATGCACCTCACCCATTCGATGCACTATACCGGTATAGTAGAGTATTCTTTCAGTAGTGGTTGTTTTACCGGCATCTATATGTGCCATAATACCGATATTACGAGTTTTTTCTAAAACACTTTTGGACATTAAATCAACAATCTTTCTTCAAAACAAGGAAACAAATCTACCAACAATGCGACCCGCTCCACTTGTGCGATATATTCGTAGAAAAAATTACCACCGAAAATGCGCAAAAGCCTTATTTGCTTCAGCCATTCTATGCGTATCTTCACGTTTTTTTATCGATGCACCTTCATTATTTGAAGCTGCAATAAATTCGTTTGCGAGGCGCTGAAACATCGTCTTCTCATTGCGCGAACGAGCAAACGAGATCAGCCATCGTATAGCAAGCGCTTGTCGTCTATGCTCACGTATCTCAATCGGAACCTGATAAGTAGCTCCACCAACCCGGCGAGACTTAACCTCAACAACTGGCTTCACATTTTCGACAGCCTTTTCGAAAACATCAATACCCGACTTATCACTCTTTTCCGATATAATATCAATAGCTGAATAAAAAATAGACTCGGCAGTGCTTTTTTTACCACCAAACATCATACCGTTAACAAACTTGGTAACTAAAGTCTTCTTATATTTTGGATCAGGTAAAACCCGTCTTTTATCTGCTCTATTACGTCTCATCTTTTCAAGCTCTTATTTTTTTAGCTTTGTACCATACTTTGACCTACCCTGCATTCTATCCTGCACACCACTCGTATCATACACGCCACGCACAATATGATAACGCACACCAGGCAAATCCTTCACCCGACCACCACGAATCAAAACAATGGAGTGCTCTTGAAGATTATGCCCCTCACCAGGAATATATGCAGTTACTTCAAACCCATTCGTCAGACGAACCCTGGCAACCTTTCGTAAAGCAGAATTCGGCTTTTTAGGCGTTGTTGTATAAACCCGCGTGCAGACACCACGTCGTTGCGGGGAACCAGTTAGGGCGGGAGAAGTCGTTTTTTGAATTTGCCGCTTCCGACCCTTCCGTACGAGCTGATTAATTGTAGGCAAAGTTCCTCCTTTAGTTACAGACTGATAATATAAGTAACCATCAACTTAAATGCAAATAATTTCTCCAGAAAAACACAGGTATTTTATGCAATCTCATTGAACAATAAATTCTGTGTCATCTTCATATTCAATTGGTTCACTTTTTCGCTTTACGCGAACATTTTTATAGCGTGTCAAACCGGTTCCGGCTGGAATTAGATTACCCATAATAACATTTTCTTTCAATCCAAACAGATAATCTTTTTTACCGGAAATTGCTGCATCTGTCAGAACGCGAGTCGTTTCTTGGAATGAGGCGGCGGAAATAAAACTGTCAGTTGTTAACGACGCTTTCGTAATACCCAAAAGTAGTGGTTGGAACGTTGCAGGGACCGCCTGCCGGAACTGAGCCTCATTTTTGCCTTCCTTGCGAAGATCCGCGTTAGCCTCTTCCAGCACATCCTTATCTACAACTTCCTCAACAGCAAATTCACTGTCGAATGATTCCGTAACTACAACTTTATTCCGGATCGCTTCATTTTCATGCAAGAAGCGTATCTTGTCAACTTGATCACCTTCGAGATATTGCGTGTCTCCCGGATCTTCAATTTTGACTTTCTGCAGCATCTGGCGTACGATCGTTTCAATATGCTTATCATTGATTCGCACACCCTGAAGGCGATAAACTTCCTGAATTTCATTAACAAGATACTCCTGCACCTTGTTTGGACCGAGAATATTTAATATGTCATGCGGAGCAACAGATCCTTCGCAGAGTTTTTCACCAGCTTCAACTGAATCCCCATCATGGATTAAAACATGTTTTCCATACGGTATCAGGTATGTTCTTTCATCTTGTCCATCCCTCGCGGTAACGATTATTCGACGAATACCACGTCTGATTTCACCAAAACGAACGGTTCCATCAATTTCACTTACAACTGCAGGCTCTTTCGGACGGCGTGCTTCAAAAAGTTCGGCAACACGTGGTAAACCACCCGTAATATCCCGTGTTTTTGCTATACTTCTGGCGATCTTTGCTAATACTTCACCAGCAGAAACTTTTTGACCGTCAGTAACTTGAAGGTTTGCTCTGGTTGGCAATATAAAAGATGTAAGTTTGTTTCCCTCATCATCTACTATAGAAATTGCAGGACTTAAATTCCGCATACGAGATTCGATGATAACACGTTGCTTGAGGCCGGTCGTGTCATCCAACTCTTCACGCATTGTAACATTTTCTTTAATGTCATCATAACGGATTGTTCCATCTGTGGTCGCAATAATACTTGCGGTGTATGGATCCCAGTTGAATAGCACTTCACCCTTTTCAACCTTATCACCATTATTGACATTAACTGTGGCACCGTACGGTACAATAAATTGTGAAATGACACGATCATTAGCATCAATTAATTTCAGTTTGGCGTTTCTCCCGACGGCAACTCTAGTCAAATCAGCCTGTTCGACAGCTTTAAGGTTTTCAATTGCAATCGTTCCGCTTTGTCGTGCTGTAATCTGCGATTGTGCAGCAATACGGGAGGCTGTTCCGCCAATGTGAAATGTTCTCAATGTAAGCTGCGTACCCGGTTCGCCTATAGATTGTGCAGCCATAACACCAACTGCTTCACCATGGTTGGCTATATTGCCAGTGGCCAAGTTACGGCCATAGCATTTAGCACATACCCCTCGCTCGGATTCACAGGTTAACACGGAACGTATATATACATTTTCAATACCAGCATCGGATATAACATCTGCTTTATTTTCATTGATCAATAAACCCGATTAAACAATAATCTCACCTGATTCCGGATCATACACATCTTCTGCTGCAACACGACCCAGAATACGATCGCGGATTGGCTCAATGACTTCCTCGCCCTCTTTCAAATCACAAATACGCAGCCCAAGAAT
>QQUM01000012.1 GCA_008501545.1 Calditrichota bacterium | reverse complement strand
TTTGATGAGTGCTTTACCAACGCCACCTTGATCTGTGTGAACAATGACGCGCGAGTTTTCATCCAACTCGACGCCGGTTGCTTTGCACAAATCAATTTCAGGACGCAGCATAGGTGTTGGAACACGACGTGCTATAGTTTTTGTCGCTTCCATATCACCTTTTATCGCAGCTTCAAATTTAACATCAGGTTTGTAGTCAGAGCTTGCTCTGCCATCGACAACCGGAGCAGGCACTTGCTTAGAAGCTGGCGCCGCCTGATTCAAATCAGGTCGTTTGCTATAAACAAAGCCGATGACACGCTCAATCGTATTGAAATCACGCAATTGCAAATCATCATCGCGCTCGATGCTGTATTCTTCGCGCACGGCAGCAAACATTTCTGCCTGCTTCACCGTGTCGATACCGAGATCGGCTTCGAGATCCAGTTCCAAATCAAGCATATCGATTGGGTAGCCTGTCTGGTCAGCAATCAGTTGAAGGACTTTTGATTTTACACCTTCATCACCGGATGCTGCTACGGGAGCCGGGGCAGCTGATGCGGTTGGTGTTTGTGCAACTGACGCAGGCGCTGCAGCAGTCTGTTTGAGATCCGGCCGTTTGTCATAAACGAAGCCAATCACACGCTCAATTGTATTGAAATCACGCAATTGCAAATCATCATCGCGCTCGATGCCATATTCTTCGCGCACTGCAGCAAACATTTCTGCCTGCTTCACCGTGTCGATACCGAGATCGGCTTCGAGATCCAGTTCCAAGTCAAGCATATCGATTGGGTAGCCTGTCTGGTCAGCAATCAGCTGAAGCACTTTTGATTTCACACCATCGTCAGCGGGCGCTGCTACAGGAACCGATGCAACTGGTGCTGCCGGTGTTTGTGCAACTGGTGCAGGTGCTGCAGCAGTTTGTTTGAGGTCCGGTCGTTTGTCATAAACGAAGCCAATCACACGCTCAATCGTATTGAAATCACGCAATTGCAAATCATCATCGCGCTCAATGCCGTATTCTTCGCGAACAGCAGCAAACATTTCTGCCTGCTTCACCGTGTCGATACCGAGATCGGCTTCGAGGTCCAGTTCCATATCCAGCATATCGATTGGATAACCGGTCTGGTCTGCAATCAGTTGAAGGACGCGGGTTTTCACACCATTATCAGCAGGCGCTGCTACAGGAGCCGATGCAACCGGTGCTGCCGCTGTTTGTGCAACTGGTGCAGGCGCTGCAGTGGCTTGTTTGAGTTCCGGTCGTTTGTCGTAAACAAAACCAATCACCCTTTCAATTGTGTTGAAGTCGCGAAGTTGCAGATCGTCGTCGCGCTCAATGTTGTATTCTTCACGCACAGCCGCAAACATTTCTGCCTGCTTCACCGTGTCGATACCGAGATCAGCTTCGAGATCGAGTTCCATATCCAGCATGTCGACGGGATAGCCGGTTTGTTTCGCGATAACTTGCAGAACACGATCTTTCACGGCGTCGGTCGCAATGGCTGGCGCGGGCGTTGCAGGAGCTGCAGCAGGAGCGGGTGTCGGCGCTCCCGGAGTGGCAGGTGCTGCAGATGGCGAAGATGCAATAATAGGTGTCGGTGCAGGTTTCGGTTTTGCCGGCGCGACGGGTTTTGCTTCCGGCATTCGTGCGGCACCCGCATCCTTCACCCGTAAGGTTCGCTTGTAAACTTCGACGCCAGCAGCGCCATTGCCTGTGATGCGGTGCAGCCAATTTTTCCAGGCTGCCTGGTCAACAATCCGGTATGCATATCCAAGCTGTTGCGGAGAACGCCGCTGTCCATCGGGCATCGGCAGCCACTGGATTAAACTCATGCTGATTTGCGAACCAAAGCCTGCGCCCAAACGCAAAGCATAGGTTACAGGATAATTTCCTCCTTTGGAAATATTCAATTGCCCCAATTCCGGGTCAATTTCTTTGAAATTGGGAACAGGTGGCACAATACCGGTTTCCAGGGCTTTCACAGCGAGCACATCTTCGATACCTGTTGCCATGGCATGGCCGGTGTAGCCTTTTGTGTTGGAAATGACAATTTGATCAGCAACTGGCCCAAAGACACGACGCAGTGCATTGATTTCAGCGGCAGCGCTGCCGCCACGCGCGGGAGTATACGTTTCGTGAGAAACGAACACCGTATGCGGTGCAATTTGCGCGCGATTCACACCCCAATCGCGTTCAGCTTGGGAAACCAGATTTTCCATAACCTGACAAATATGGTCGACATCGAGTCGGGTGCCGTGAAATGCACTGTTCGCCGTTACGGTGGAAAGCACCTGTGCGATCGGCTGCATACCACGTTCACTTACTTTTTCCGGCGTTTCAACAACCAACGCTGCGCCTCCCATGCCGACAATCATTCCATGCCGGCGGCGATCGAATGGTAGAGCAACTTCCTCAACCACATCTTCCGTTGCGGCAGCCCCTGACGCCAGGAAGCCTGCCCCGAACCAACCGAGCGATGTATCGGAAGTTATATTATCCGCGGCAAGAATAACCACGCGAGAACAGCGTCCGGCCAAAATCCAGTCCTGCGCTAAACTGACAGCCTGCGTAGTACTGGCACAGGCGGCATTTATTTGTGTGTTCGGTCCGCGGGCACCGATGTATTCTGCAAACTGCGAGTGTCCCATACTCAGAACACGGAACAGAAACCGGCGGTCAAAAATGTAAGGATCTTCAGCAATTTCTTCCTGCAAAGCCTGGATACGCGCATCGATCTCGGCAGCGAGTGTGCCATTGACGCCATCGAGACGCGAGCGAATGGCTTGCAATTCTGCCAGCCGTGTGCGGCGGCTTATATCGCGCTGGTTGCCTTCGACTTCTTCAATGAGTGAATCGGTGCCAGGGAATGCTGAAGCGAAGATAATGCCGGTTTCGTCACGCAATGATTCCGGTAGTTGCCAGCGGTCTGGCAATTGTGTTCACTTTGTGGTTGTTTTGTATTTCATCACCATTGGAATTCCGGCGTCGCGCAAAGCATCGATACAGGCTGCAATTGCACGTGAAGTTACGGTATCCAGTGCGACCATACGATCAGCAAGAAATCCAAAATCATTGACAAGGTCGAATTCACACTGACGACCGGCTAATTTCAAAA
>QQUM01000680.1 GCA_008501545.1 Calditrichota bacterium | reverse complement strand
TTTCATCCGGTGAAGTTCTGGAAACCAATGTCAGTAACTTTGGCTCATTTCGATTTGATTTGGAAACAGGTTCGTATGACCTGGAAATTTTTGCGGGTGAATCCGGATATAAACGCCAAACCGTAATGATTGCTGCAAACGAAGTCCAAAATATTTCGGTTTCCCTGCAACAAGTCACAACAAGCGTTGGTACGGTATTCGACGCTGAAACCAGTCAACCCCTTGCTGGTGTCCGCATATTTGATGTTTCAACAAATGAATTGCTAACGACAACAGATGCTGAGGGAAATTACCAGTTTGTCGCAATTCCCAATCCAACCTACAGTTTATCTGCTACACTTTCCGGATATGATGTTGCAAATGCAACCGTAACCGCATCTGAGGATGGTTCAGTTATAACACAACTATTTTATCTGCAACCACAAGCAGCTGCGATACGTGGCCGGGTTTTACACAACAGTTCACCAATCGCTGGTGCGAAAATATATATCGCCGAATTGAACCGAACAGTTTTTACTGACAATACCGGATTATTTGAGATAACAGTATCCCCTGGAAATTACAGTCTAACCATTTCTGCCGGCTGTTTGGATCAACAACAGCGATTTGTTGCTGTATTAACCAGTGCAGGCGTCGATCTCGAAATCATCCTTACCGGTACGGCATCTGTGGTGCAAGGGCGGGTATTTGATCAAAACAATGTACCGCTTTCTGATGCAAGTATTCTTGCTGCCGGCAATTCAACTTTTAGCAGCCGAAGCGATTCACTTGGTTATTTCACATTATGCCTTGATGCAGACAGCTACTATCTTCTTGTTTCACATATTGGCTATTTAACCGCAGACACAACCTTAATTGTCGCGCAGAATGATACCCTGCCCAATGTTAATTTTCACCTGGAAGACAACTTTGCAACATTGACAGGGACGCTTACAACGAACGATGAGCAGCCCCAACCCGTACCCAATATTCAACTTATCTTTTCGAATGCCTGGCAACAGGTCGTGACGAGTAGTGATCAAAGTGGTTTCTTCTCATTCGATAATTTGTATCCCGGACAAGGTGTTCTCATCATTCGCTCGACGAATTATTACGCTGAACCACAAGCTGTTGAATTACTGGGAAAACAAGCCAAAAATATCAATATCACTTTAAGCCGGAATGATGCGTTCATATCGGGCGTTGTTATTGACGCGAAATCGGGCAGTGGCCTGTCGGGTGCACAGCTTTCCGCACAGGTAATCGGTGGAAGCCAGCTATTCACCACACAATCAAATACCGATGGATCTTTTCTCTTTTCAAATATGCCATCCATAACGGATATTCGATTTAAAATTTCAGCAGAAAAAAATGGATACGCATTGGTGCAAGCAGTCGATGATGTTGCACCAAATACCGCTGGAGTCGTCCTGAATATGCTGGCAAAAAATGCGGTAATTTCAGGCAAAATCACCGATCAGGAGACACAGCAACCTGTAGCAGGGGTGACGGTCACACTTGGATCATTTGGCAGGTCTCCGGATATATCTGTCCAAAATCAGGCGGATGGAAGCTTTTCATTTTCTCAATTGGTTGAAAGTTTTGAGTATTCTATTTCCATCGCTCATCCACATTTTGAAGAAAAGGTATTAAATACCGTTGCACCTGCAACCGGTCTGCTTGTTCCAGTGCAAAGAATGTACGCCTGGGCAAAAGGAAAAGCCATTTTTCTCGACAGCCAGATGGCTTTTCGCAATGCCAGCTTTATCTTTACAAACCTGGATGGGCAGGGGAGAAGTGATACAGTTTCAACAGACAATGCGGGAGCCTTTTTAACACGTTTGTTGACAGGAACTTATCTTGTTCGGGTAGAAGCGCCATTGTATTTCGGTACACCAACCAATACTTCACTGGAATTTCTGCTCAATGACACAACGGATGTTGGCACTTTCTCACTTGAAAAACAGCTACTCGATCAAATGCAAATCGAAGGCCCAGTCGAGTTTTCAAACCATCTTGGCGGTGCACAATTTCAACTCAGTGCATTCGACACGCTCAACCGGAGTATTTCCAGCATTCCTTCAATTCAGTGGTTTGTTGATATTGGGGCTGATACTGCACAAATTGACAGGTCAGGTTATCTTTATATTAATTCAAGTTTCATCGGCGAATTGCAATTAGCGGCGCTTGATAGCTTAACTGGACTTTCTGCAACGAAGCGGGTTGAAGTTATTGCGCAGGTAGATTCCTCAACGAATGCACTCTTCTTTGGCCGAAGGAAACAAAAACTCTCAGTATTACCCGGAACATTTGATCCGGGCACAACAATTCAGTTTGCAAGCCAGAATTTGTCTCCTGTGCAAAACGTTGAAAGAAATTTCCGCGCATTGAATCCGCTCGTTAAAATCATACCGGAGAACGTTCAGTTCAACAGATCTGCCATCCTTTTATTACCCGTTCCGGATAATCCGGTTTGGGGTCGATTGGGCATATTACGCTGGGATAATTTAAGGAGTACATGGCAAATTGAAGAAGATCTAGCATTTATTCCGGCCGACGAAGCCGATGGGTCGAAAAGTCGCGGCATATCTGAAGGTGGAAATTATGCATTAGTTGAATTATCAGAACCGCTGAATGTTATGGATCTGCAATTAAAGCCAAATCCATTTTCTCCATTGCAAGAAAACAGCTTTGGTGAGATGGGAATAGCTATATCTTTTGTTCTTACTTCAAATAGAGTGGCTCTGCCTTTGGTTACAGCAAAAATTTATACGTTGCAAGGTGATCTCATCGCAATTCTGGCAAATCAGAAACCGACCGGCAAAGGACCGCAACATTTTAGCTGGGATGGCCGGACACTCGACGAACACCGGGCCCGAAACGGTCGCTACATTTTGCACTTTCGCGTGGAAGATGGCAGCGATCAACATGAGATTTTAAAAAGTATTGTGTTAATCCAATAAACCTATGAATCGATCGCTGATTAAAATTTTCGTTGTTTTTCTTGTGCTTTTCGCCAGGGGAAAAGCACAGGAACTCTCTCATATGCCGGGTGCATTTTCAGATCTGAATCTGGGCGTGCGACCAAGTGGGATGGCAGGGGCTTATACAGCGCTTTCAAACGATGGGAAT
>QQUM01000672.1 GCA_008501545.1 Calditrichota bacterium | reverse complement strand
CAGGTTTAAAAGTACACTTTTTAAAACTCACTTCAGAACTACTTTGACAAATTCGGTGATATGTCATTTCGAACCCGTTTTTTGGGTGAAGCCGAAGGCAAGCGAAGCAAAAATCTAATTTTCGCGCTTAATGTCGTACTGTAATTCCACGATGACTGCACGCGTCGCTGCTTTGCTATCCGGATTCGTAGGCTTATATGCAATAAGGAACGCTGCTTGATTATTCAGGTTCTGGATGTAATTGTAATGCGCGGTATGAGAAATTTATGCCGTTGTTTTGCCAGGATAGTTGGCGCAGTAACAGGTGCTTGATTCTTTGGTCAATCAGGAAAATATGGAGAATGGATTGGATATACTCATGCGTAATATAGTCTTATTTTGTTTCATGCTGGGTGTGCAGCTTTTCGCACAGGATGGTTCATTGATCGGAATAGTTACGGAGAAGAACACTGGTACGCCGATTGTGGGCGTTAATATTTACTTGCCTGAAATACAAAAAGGTGTAGCGACAAACCAGCAGGGACAATTTAAAATATCTGCACTTGTTCCGGGAAAATACACGATCAAAGTTTCGCATATCGGCTACAAAACGATTGAAAAAGTAGTTCAAATTGGCAGTCAGCCCGTTTCGGTGGATTTTTCAATGCAACAAGCCGTCTTGCGATCGTCGGAAGAGTTGCTTGTAGAAGCTGAACGCAGCCAGGTCGGGCTTGGCGCGCATATTAGCTCCGCCACACTTTCGGAGAATACACCCGACGACATCGGTGATTTTTTCCGGGAGATACCGGGGACCAGCGCAATTAAAAAAGGTGCATTTTGCTGTGACCCGGTTATTCGCGGTACAACTGGTGAACAACTGAACTTGCAAGTGGACAATGGTATCAAAGTTGTTGGCGGTTGCCCCAACCGCATGGATCCTGCGACAGCGCACATGCAATCGGAGGATCTGGCCAAAATTGAGGTGATCAACGGACCGTATTCAGTACGCTTTGGACCCAACATGTCCGGCCTGGTAAATATGGTGATGCAAAAACCGGCAAATTATAGCCAGCTGGAATTCCATTCATCCTTCGAAGGGGGTTATGAAACGGTTTCCGAAGGCAAGAAATCGCGCTTTACATTAAGCGGCGGCCAGGAAAAGTTGAATTTCTATTTCAATGCCGGGATCAAGCAATTTTCAGACTACGAGGATGCGAAAGGAACTGTTGTTCCGGCACATTACGATGCCAGGGATTTCTCCTTCAAATCAGGTTACAATTTCTCTTCGAGCCAGCGCTTGCAGGTTTCAGCCCGTGAATCGCGGCACAAAGATGTGGATTACCCCGCACTTCCTATGGATGCCGACAAAACCGATACCCACATCATCGCTTTGGATTATTTGATGTCCCGTGGTTCAGGCACGATTTCGGATGTGCATGCAAAAGTCTACAAAACCGATGTCGAGCACGTCATGAGCAACCTCCAACGTTTGGATAGAAGCATGAATGGTGTCTCAGGCTCGGAGACATCAACACTTGGTGCCCGGTTTGAAATGCAAATCCAGCCTGTCGGACTGGACAAACTTTTTCTTGGATCAGAATTTTATGCGCTGAAAATGGATGGTTTGCGCACGCGAACCGGAATTGAAGGCACAATGATGGCAGGGCGTGTTTTTAATGAAAAAATCTGGCCTGACGCTGGACAAACCCATGCCGGCCTCTTTGCAGAAGCGAAAAAATCCCTGGCGGCTTCGACATTATTCTCTGCAGGGCTGCGTTATGATCTCGACAAATACAAAGGCAATGAATTCGATGATATCTTCCTGACATTTTATCCCGAAGGAAGAGCAGACATAGACTTCGGTAACTTTAGTGCACATGCTGGCGTGGAGTACACCCTCGACAACTCCTCTGTGTCACTTAAAGTTGGTCAGGGTGTTCGTTCTCCTGCAATCAAAGAATTGTATATCAACCGCTTTAATATTGGCAACGATGGCTTCGAATACCTGGGCAATCCGGCGCTTGAAGCGGAGCAAAACCGGCAGGTCGACCTGACTTTCGCACAACAGGCAAAGCGCTATTATCTGAGTGCGACGCTTTTTTACAGTTCGATGCACAACTACATCTCAGCAGAATACGATGCAGATTTGCCCGCGATTATGAAAACCGTACCTGGTGTGAAAAGATTCAGCAATATCGACCAGGCCGTTCGCAAGGGTGGTGAATTGCGGTTGGATTTGCAGGTTCTCCCCAATTTCAGCCTAAATAATGCGCTCGCCTATACACACGGCGAAAACGTCACAGCAGATGAACCGTTGATGGAAATTCCACCACTGGAATACAAAGTGACAGCCAAGTATATGTCTCCGAAAAATGCAAAGAATTATATCCGGCTAACCGGTCGTATTGTGGCAGAACAGGAGCGGATTTCGTCATTGTTCAAAGAAACCACAACGCCCGGGTTTAACGTCTGGGATATCGCCGCGGGATATGAAGTTGTAAAAAATATTTCACTTATCGCCGGTGTTGAAAATATTTTCGATACCTGGTATCGCGAACATTTGAACCGCCGCTTGAAATATACGGGCATGGCCGGACAATATTTTTATGAACCGGGGCGAAATGTTTATTTGTATGTGAAGTATGTTTTTTAAGCCTGGTTTATTTATAAACATGAAGATAGAGGCTGTATCAAAACATAACTCTCATGAATAAATATGCAGTTCTATGTATATGCAAATTTGAGTGTTTGAAAAGAGGCGGAGCAAAGCGAACGCCAGTCAATTCCCCATGCGAGCATAGCCGCCACGACAAACAATAGGAACACTATTTTTTATTGTTGGATTATGACTTTATTCGAACAATATTTTGTTCCTGATTTTAAAACCTTATTTTAGTTCTTTCAACCTTAGTAGAGTTGATAATCCACAAATGGTAACCTTATTACCTTATTTAGCACTGCCTAATAAGGTAATAAGATTTTAGTATTCGGTGTTTTTCCAGACTACTAAGGTTTTGTTGCGAAAATAAGGTTTTTCCAAACGTCAGGCTGGATGTAGTGAGGAATTATTAAGTTTATTTTACGAACTGATACCTGATCTAACCCGACGACAATGCTCCTGAGATGGGACATTAAA
>QQUM01000024.1:9796-12224 GCA_008501545.1 Calditrichota bacterium | reverse complement strand
ATTTTGATAGCCTTCTTCAATGCTCCAAGCGTGGGGCAGGTTTAGGGTTTGCCATTTTGAATCATCGAAATCTGACTTGAAAGCCTCGGGCGCATCACCAAAATTGAACTTCCAATTGTAATTGAAATCTTCTGTAACCCGTGGATTCGTCTGCGAGCAGGAAACAAAAGCGATGGCCATCAAACAGGTTAGAAATATAAAATGGAGTTTTGCTAATCGCATGATTTTCACTTTCATTTTTGATAGTGACAGAATTATTTTAAAATTGCCACAAAGGCTCGAAGGCACAAAGTTTCACAACGGAAAGAAAAATCCGTGTTTAATCTGTGTCAATCAGTGGCTTCAATTTATTTCAACTTCAATTCCTTCACATCCGAATAGTTTTTGCCACGAATTTCTTCGAACTCTGCAAGAAGCTGTTTCAGCTTTTCAGGATTCGATTCCGCCTGGTTTTGCTGTTGGCTGATGTCATCTTTCAGGTTGTATAACTGATAATTGGGATCATTGCCCAGTTCGATATTCACTTTCTCGTTGATCGTTTTGCCTTTGTACGGCGGAATCATCACCCAGTCTCCCGCGCGAAAGGCGGTGCGGGAATTCGCTTCGATGATTAGATTTTCTCTGCCTTTATCGCTTTTACCTAACAGGACATCCAGCATATCCTGACTGTCGCCCTGTTCAGCCTCTTCGCCAACAAGATTTGCCAGCGATGCTAAAAAGTCAATCTGACAAACCAAAGCGTCCGAAATTCCAGGTTGAATTTTGCCTTTCCAGTAGGTCACAAACGGAACGCGAGCGCCTGCTTCGAACAAGCTGTACTTGCCACCGCGCAATTCACCGGCCGGTTTGTGATTGCCGATCTTCTCGACCGCATCGTCGTAGTAACCGTCGTTTAGCACCGGCCCATTGTCGCTTGAAAAAATGATCAATGTATTATCAAGGATGCCTTCTTCTTCCAGGGTTTTCATGAACTCGCCAATGCACCAGTCGGCCTCAACAATTACATCGCCGCGCGGGCCCATGCCCGATTTTCCCACAAAACGGGGATGCGGTGTGCGGGGAACATGGGGTTGTTGTAGCGCATAGTATAAAAAGAATGGTTTGTCTTTGTGGACGCGGACGTATTCCTGCGCTTTCTTGAGAAAATGGTCGGCCATATCAACATCACTCCATTTGGCTGCGTCGCCGCCTTTCATGTAGCCGATTCGGGGGATGCCATTGACAATGCTGGCATTGTGGCCGTGATGCCATTTCATGGTAAGCAATTCAGGATTTTCCCGACCCGTTGGTTCGCCTTCAAAATTTTTCTGATAGTTCACCGAAATCGGGTCTTTGGGATCGAGTCCATCGACATAGCCATCTTTGATGTAAACTGTTGGCACGCGGTCCTGGGTTGCCGCCAGGATGTAGGCGCTCTCGAATCCCACTTCATTTGGTCCGGGTGCAATGTGTGCGTTCCAATCCACATTTCCTGTGCCCAATCCCAGGTGCCATTTTCCCACAATCGCGGTTTGGTAGCCGGCGCGTTTCAGCATTTTAGGCAACGTCTCCTGCTCGGTTGAAATAATCAGCGGCGCCGAGCCCGGCAGAATTTTGGCTTTCTTGTTTCTCCACGGATACACACCTGTCAACAGAGCGTATCTGCTCGGCGTGCAGGTGGCTGATGTGGCGTAGCCGTTGGTAAACTTCACTCCGCCTTCAGCGAGCGCGTCAATGTTCGGGGTTTGTAACTCAGTCGCGCCGTAGGAACTCAAGTCGCCATAGCCCAAGTCATCGAGATAGATAACAACGATGTTGGGTTGTGTGGTTTTCTGTTGAGTACAGCTTGCAAGAAGAAATAACAAACTGATGGACATGCAAATCTTGATTAAGTTTTTCATTGAGATCATCCTTTACAAATTTATTTTCATGTATTAGTAATTATCTTTTAATCGTAAATTTTCGCATCGCCTCATTTTTACCCGACAAGATCTTTATAAGATAAACACCTGAACTGTATTGAGAGACATCAATCTTTCCCTCTTTTAAAACACCGGATGCTATCGTTTTGCCCAACATATCGAAAATTGAATATCTGGCTTTCTCTTTTGCGCCAAAAATTTTCAGATAGCCACCCTTTATCGGATTGGGATAGAGTGCTATTTTTTTTGATTCGATCGATTGATTCTCACCGACTGATGTTGCATTCTTTACAATTTTAATTGGCCTTATTCCCTTATCTACCGAAATGCCATTTGAATAGAAAAATTTGGCAAAAAGGAAGTAAAAGTGTCCCGACGGCAGCTCATTGGTTGGCGTAACGTCATGCAAATCTATATTTACTTTTACCGAACCGGAATTTAATCCAATTAAACTTGCAGGTATTTCAGCTAAATAGTCTGTTTGCACATGCCAGTTTGAATTTAAATGCCTTAGCATAACTTTCGCA
>QQUM01000024.1:0-9786 GCA_008501545.1 Calditrichota bacterium | reverse complement strand
GCATCAGTTACTGTTTGGAATGTGCCTGCATGGTACACAACAGTGACCTCCATTGTGTCGCCGACATTAAAATTCGTGTTCAGATATTTACCGTTGTTATCAAATCGAACAAAAGGAGTGACGAGTTTTGCCACTTCGATAGTCGCTTCCCCAAAGATAGTACTATTCGCATTGGATGTTGCCCGTATGGTCACTCTGCCATCAGATTTTGTCGCAACAACTCCATTTGAATCAACAGTTGCAATGGCAGGATTACTGCTCGACCAGGTTACAGAAGGATCGTCTGCAATGATTGGAATGATGTTGACGGTTAGCTCGACAGTTACGCCTGTAAATACGGTATCTGCTGCAGGTGAGACCGTAATTGCCTCTATTGGAACCGCATACCATTCAACAATGGTAACGATTGAAGTATCTGACAAGTCTGCATGTTTACTTGTTACGATAATATTCGCTTGCTGTCCAACACTGCCTTTGGCTGTTATCAATCCACTGGAATCAACAGAGACAATGCCATCGTCAGAAGAAGACCAGGTTACATCTTTCCTGGCATTGGATGGTTCCCAAAGCGTTTTCAAAGGCAAGGATGTGCCTTCTCTTAAATCCGTGGTATCGGGATCGACTGCTATTGTGGTTGGGTCCACCAGGCCTAATCCGGGACGATACTTTTCAGGAAACTGTGTGGCTAAATCCTGATTTGTAATATCCGCAACAGTCCCAACTTCATAAAACAGAATATAGTCAATACTTGCGCCAGTTGACCTGCCGGACACAACCAAAG
This sequence comes from Calditrichota bacterium, assembly GCA_008501545.1. Lineage (GTDB taxonomy): Bacteria > Zhuqueibacterota > Zhuqueibacteria > Zhuqueibacterales > Geothermadaptataceae > Bioreactorimicrobium. The sequence continues at coordinate 9,005 of QQUM01000024.1, read as the reverse complement.
TATACTCTTCGCCTTTAGTAAGTCCGTATGCGGCAGGCATATGATGTCCTATTTCCAGGCTATGACAGGCTCCCCAGGTATTGGCCCCTCTTCCCCAGAATTTATGATTTTTTTCCAATTCGCTTTTTGGCGTATCCGTTGCGCTTGTGAAGTTGCCCTCCATTCGGATAAAAAAATCGTTTCTTTTATCAGCCGCTTCATTATCCCTTAAAGGGGAATGCAGGCGCATAACCAGGCGGTAGTTTGCCGTTTTCGGACACACAAATTTATATTCCAGTTCCGTATCGACGCCACCGAGCCAGGGACCGGTATATTCTAAATAAGTATCATAAACTGGTTCAATACCTGTTGGATTGGTGACATACTTCTGATACTCCTGATCGCCGGGTTCTCTTATTTCCCACTTATTCAACTGAGATGAAGTCGCTTCAGCCTCAAAGACGATATAGTTATCTCCGTACTCAATTCCATTCTGCGCGTTTAAGCGCAGAGGGAGAATAAGCAAAGCAATACAAAAAATTAAAATGAGTCCATCCTTTAGGATGTCATTGCGGCAAGTTTTTAGCCGGAATCCATCGTTGTTTAGCCTCGACACATTATGGATTCCCGATAAAAGCATTCGGGAATGACATGAAAAGTGGTGTCTCCGGATAGACTCTAAAAAGCCAGAAATCTTTGTTGTCATTCTAATATTCCTTTATTTCAACTGCACTATCGCCTCTTGAGGAACTGCTGCGCCCAGCCTGACACTTAATTCACCCGGCGAAGCATTGCCCACAGTTATAGTGTACTTGCCCTTGCGCCAAACTTTTTCGCCTTCCTGATCGGTTACTTTCAGGCTTTCCGGCTCCAATAAAAAAGCAAGCGTTTTTTTCTCGCCTTTTTTCAAAGAAACGCGCTGGAATGCTTTTAAGCTTGTCAATGGTAAGCCGCCGCTCGTATCCACAGAACTTACATAAAGCTGCGCCACTTCATCGATGTCGTAATCGCCTGTGTTGGCGACATCGACTTTAACTGTCAGCGTTTGTTTTTCATTCAGTTTTGATGCACTCAGGTTAAAATTGCTGAATTCTGATTTGGAATAGGTCAGCCCAAATCCAAAGGGATACATGGGTTCTTCAGTCATGTATTTATAAGTGCGTCCTTTCATGGAATAGTCAGCATAAGGAGGCACCTGGTCAATATTTTTTGGGAATGTGATGGGCAAATGACCCGACGGCGACACATCGCCAAACAGCACGTCGGCAACAGCATTGCCGCCCTGTTCGCCCGGATACCAGATTTGCAGAATGGCGTCGCAATGCGCTTCGATGCCCTCCAGCGAAACCGGGCTGCCGCTGGCGATGACCAACACCAACGGCCCTTTTTTCTTTTCAACCAATTGTTGAATGTATTTTATCTGATTGGCGGGCAGCTTCAGGTCTTCACGATCGCCATGGTGGGAAGATGCGATGGCGTCCACGCCCTCGTTTTCGAAATCCGCAGTCAATCCCACAACGCAAATGGTTACGTCGGATTGTGCAGCAACAAATGGCGCCCAGTTGCGTGGATTCGGATTTTCCTGAAAAGGCAGCGCGCCGCTGCGATAGTTTAATGACGTGCCCAGCGATACGGCTCCGGTAACACCTTCCAGAATCGTCACAAATCCGGTGGTTACGCCATAGTAGCTGCCCATCAGCATGTCGTTGGAGTTGGCGAAGGGGCCGGTTACGTACGGCACTTTGATGTCCTTTGGAAGGGGCAACAGGTTGTTTTTATTTTTCAACAGCACGATAGATTTTTGCGCCGCTTCCCGCGCCAAAGCAATGTGTTCATCGCAGTGAATTTTGTCTGCGCTGATATTCAGGTACGGATTTTCGGTTGGATCATCAAACATACCCAGGCGGAAACGGGTTTTGAAGAGCTGCTTTGTTCTCTCGTGAATCAGCTTTTCGGTAACAAGGCCCTGTTCCACTGCTTTTTTCAAATGGGTGAATGCCCGGCCGCAATTAAGATTGATGCCCGCTTTCAAGGCAGCCGCGGCCGATTCTTCAACCGTATCAAAAAATTTATCCTTTCCAACCACGCCAATGACTGCACCGCAATCGGAAGTAATGTAACCGTCAAAATTCCATGCTTCGCGAAGCACTTCTGTGAGCAGAAAGGAATTTGCGCAAAGGGGCTTGCCGAACGCTGCATTGTATGCGGCCATAACGCCCTCAACCTTTGCCTCGGTAACCAGCGCTTTGAAGGCGGGCAGATAGGTTTCATGCAGATCCTGTTTGGAAGGAACAATATTAAACTTCAGCTTATTGAGTTCCGGCCCGGAATGCAGCGCATAATGTTTGGCGCAGGCAGCGGCCTTTAAATAAACCGGATCGTCGCCCTGCAAGCCCTGCACAAAAGCCACTCCAATCTTCGACATTAAAAACGGATCTTCGCCATAACATTCCTGGCCGCGTCCATATCGTGGATCACGAAACAGGTTTACAGTTGGGGACCAGAAAGTCAGGCCGGCATATTTACTGCGGTTACCCATTTTCTGGGAAATGGTGTACTTGGCTCGGGCCTCGTCCGAAATTGCCGTTGCCACCCGTTTCACCAGGTCGGGATCGAAGGTGGCGCCCATGCCGATCGCCTGGGGGAAAATCGTTGCTTTACCATTGCGGGCGACGCCGTGCAAGGCTTCGCTCCACCAGTGGTAGTCCGGAACATTTAACCGTGGAATTGCGGAGGCCGCGCTGGTCACCTGGCTGATTTTTTCATCCAAAGTCATTTGTGAGACCAATATCTCAACACGCTCTTCAAGTGGCAAAGATGCTTTTTGAAAAGAGAAATCAACTTCCTGGGCAATTGCATTATTCATGAATAGCAAAAAAAGGATGGCGCAGACAGTTTTTATTTTAAGGTTAAACACGGTGTGTTTTATCATTGTTTAAATTCTCATGTTAAATTTAGTTTGGAATCAATGTCATTAAGTTAAGGAATTTTGTCATTTCGAATCCCGCTTTTTGGGGTGAGAAATCTTATAACTATGTTCAACGCAAAAGATTTCTCAGCTGAAGAGCGCTTCGAAATGACAGCTTGGGGTCTTAACTTAATGACATTGAGTTTGGCATATTTATTAATTTTTGCCACAAAGACACCAAGGCTCAAAGAAATATCCAATTAACTTTATTTTGAATTTCAAATGTAATTTCACATTTTATGTGTTCGTGTTACTGCCTTTCTTATTGATTCTTAAATCTTTGTGTCTTAGAGCCTTGGTGGCAAATAAATATTGCTGATAGGAACTTTTACTCATTCTCAACATGCCTCACTGCATACTCACAGATCTCATTCAATGCTTCTTTAGCCTCCGGAAATAGCGGCGCCATAATCGGAAAGGCATGAACCATTTTATCCCATTTGCTCAAAGTCACTTCAACGCCATGTTCCTCCGCTCGTTTTGCAACATTGATGCAATCATCCAAATGAATTTCATGGGTTCCGACACAAACAAGAAAAGGAGGCAGCCCTGCGTAATTTCCAAATTGAGGTGATAACAACGGTGATGTCGGATCAGTATCACCAATGTAAAGGTTCATCCAAACATCCCACGAACCAGTGGGCGTGATGTCATTTTTCGCATTGTAAGCAAATGAATCCGCTTTGCATCTTAAATCTGTTACCGGGGAAATAGAGAATGCCGCTTTTGGAAAGCGAATCCCTCTTTCTTTCAAGGCCAGCAACAAGGATAAAGTTAAAGTCCCCCCGGCAGATTCACCACCGACGATAATATTTTTGCTTTTATAGCCCTGATCCAGCAGCCAATTATATGCATCAACACAATCTTCAAGCCCAGCCGGGAACGGATATTCCGGCGCCAATCGATAATCAAATAGCAATGATTTTAATCGCGTTCCTTTTGCAAATTTTGCCACATGCATCCGATGGGTTTTGCACGAACCTGAAATAAATCCACCACCGTGAATGTACAACAGCGCCTTTTCTTCTTTTGGATTTTCAGGAATGATCCATTCCGCGCTCATATCCTTTATTTTCAACGCTTCGTACCCGACATCTTCAGGCATTTTCATTCTGGCAGTGGCCCTGTCAACGCCTTTCCTGAATTTGGCTACGGAAAAATTTTCATCAATAACCTCAGGTCGCAATTTCAATTCAAACAGATGTCTGTTCTTTATCAGCCAGATTATGATTCTGCTTCTGATGCTTTGCAGTGGATTGCTTCCATTTTCGAATTGCCAAATAGCAATGAATAAGTTGAAAACTATAAGTTTCGACATCATAGCATCCTGAGTGTTTCGCTTGTTTTTTAAGCGAAATGTATCGAAGGGTGCGAGTTTCGGCGCAATCACGCACCCTTCGATACGCCCCGGAAAAGCGCCGGGGCTACTCAGGATGCTCGCTGGTTGCCAACTCTTCCGACCACCCAACGAATATAGTAAACAAAACGACCGGAAATTAAGTGCAGAACAGTGCCCTGCACAGGTTCATAGTCTGTTTCTGATCGTAACTATCCTGGATAATCCAGAACTATCTTGCCACCAAGTCTCAAAGGCACGAAGATTCACAAAAGTATTAATCCTTGTTTTTGATCCTATGAGACTTCGTGTCTTAGTGGCTGAATAATTATTACCGAACCACCGTTTCACTAAAGAAAACATCCTTTTCAGACAGCTTTTGAACTTCTCCTTCCAAATTCACAACAGCCTCAATTTTAATATCTGTGGATGAAGCGCCCACTTTGAAAGTGTACTGTCCCGGCTCGATCACCAATTCCATATCTTTGTTGTAAAAGGCAAACTGCTGGGGCGACACATAAAACTTTACCCGTCTGGTCTCGCCTTTTTTCAGTTCCACTCGTTTGAATCCTTGCAATTTAATCTGTGGCCTCGGCATGGATAATCCTGTGGCTGAAACGTATAATTGCGTAATTTCTGCGCCATCCATATCGCCGGTGTTGGCCACATCAAAAGAGACTTCGATTCGATCATCAGTGGTTTTGGCGGTTGAAGCCATCTTTAAATTGGCGTATTCATAAGTGGTGTAGGATGATCCATGCCCAAAAGGATATTGAATATCTGTCTCGCCATAACCGTTTTTATAGTTGAGTTCCTTTTTACTTTCGCTGGCCGGATAGCTGACACATAATTTCCCGGAAGGATTGACCTTCCCACTTAAAATATCAGCAATGGCGTTGCCGCCTTCTTCGCCCGGGAACCAGGCCTGCACGATGGCCGCGCATCGGTCTGCAAACTTTTTAACCAATTGCTGGCGGCCGCCAAAGATAATCAAAATAACCGGCTTGCCTGTCTCGAGTAATTTTTCCACAAACGCTTCCTGCTCACCGGGAAGATTGATGCCTTTGCGCGCACGCCCTTCGCCGCACAAATAGATGTTTTCACCCACAGCCGCGATTATTACATCACTTTTTTGCGCAAATTCCAGCGCCCGATCCAAATCTGGCTGGGGCAAGCCTTTGATGGTCAGCATTTTGACTTTGCTCAAGCGGTCATCGCCCAGGCCATCGGCTTTCACCACGGATTCCAGCGGTTCACTCCAGTCGCAACCGCGTTCGGTGTTGATGACAACATCTTTGGGTAGGCTGGCTTTTAAGCCTTCTTCGAGCGTGACCAGTTTGGGATTGAGTGGATCAAACGGTGTGCTCCACCAAAAGGATATCATCGATTGATAGGTATAATCGCCCAGCAGGCAGAAGTACGTATTTCCATTTGGCCCCAGCAAGGCAATGTTCTTCACATCTTTTTTAAGTGGCAGGATGCCATCGTTCTTCAGCAAGACGATGGATTGGCAAGCGGCATCGTAGGCCAGTTTTCTGAATTGCGATGGATCAAAATCGAGATCACCGTCCTTGCCGATTTGCGGTTTTTCATCCAACAATCCCAGCTTTGCTTTCATAATTAATGACCGTTTTACCGATTCATCAATTTCTTCCAAAGTTATTAATCCCTCATCCAAAGCTTCTTGCAGAAATGGAAATGCTTTGGGTTCGGAAACCTCGATATCAATACCGGCGTGCAGCGCTTTTACGCCTGCTTCTTTCAAAGAAGCCGCCTGTTTATGGCCCTTATACAACAATCGAATGGCGCCATAATCGCTGATAACCACACCGTCAAATTGAAGCTTGTCCCGCAGAATTTCTGTCAGCATTTCGCTGCTTGCCGCTACCGCAATGCCTTTGTATTTCCCGTATGACGGCATCACGCTTTTTGAGCCGGCCAACTTCATCACTGCTTCGTGGGGCATGACATACTCTTCGTACAGTTCTCCGGGATTGTCGTTTTGCGTGCCATAACCGGCAAAATGTTTGGTGGTGGCTGCCACCCCGGTTCGAAAGTCATCACCCTGCAAGCCCTGCACAAAAGCAACGCCCATGCGCGAGGTCAAATAGGCGTCCTCGCCATAACTCTCTTCGATGCGCGACCAGTGGGCGGTTCGGGCAATATCCAGCATCGGGGATAAGGCGTAAGTTGCGCCTGCCGAGCGCATGTTGATACGTGTTGTGTTTGCGCAGTCCTTAACCAGCTCGGGATTCCAGGAACAGCCCATGCCGATCTGCTGCGGATAGGTTGTTGCTCCCTGTGTGGCGAAACCGGTGATGGCTTCTTCATGGAAAATGGCCGGAATAGCGGTTCGTGTTTCGGTCATCAGCCAGTTTTGCACCTCGCAAACGAAATCCCGCAGTTCATTGGGACTCATGGTTAATCCGGACGAAAATTGGCAGAAATGGCCCATGCCGTTTGGCATAATTTCTTTGGCTTTTTCGGGTGAGAACTTGCCGTTTTCCATTATCAGTTTAGGACGAATACCCACGATTTGAGCGATTTTTTCATCCAGACTCATATCGGCCATGAGCGTTTCCACCTGGGCGTCGATTTCAGGTGTGGAAAAAGAAGTGCTGTTGATTTGGTTTTTATCTCCAGTGCAAGAAACAAGTGCGATCAACAGGGCTGGTAAGAAATATCGAATCATAAGGTAAACCTTTTCCTATTTCATAAATGCAAGTTTCTTCGTGCTCACGTGCTCACCAGCTTCAAGTCTGTAGAAATAAATGCTACTGGAAAGGCCGATCGGATCAAATACCACAGAGTAGCTTCCGGCGGTCTGTTGGCCATCAACCAGTGTCGCGACTTCCTTGCCTAATAAATCAAACACGGTTAAACGAACATTGGAAACGCCCGGAATTGTGTATTCTATAGTGGTTGTCGGGTTGAACGGATTGGGGTAGTTCTGCGACAATTGGTAGCTGGCTGGACCCGGCGAATCTGCAACCAATGTTCCACCTCCTACCGCAACGAGTTCCCAGGTACTTGCTGCATCAGGTGGCAGAAAGTTGCCGGCGGCTTTATCCTGCGCCAAACCCAAAATGACGTCGCTGCCCTCTTTAATGAACCGCGATTTTTTCTCGTTGCCTCCCGGGGCAAACTGATAGAAGGTTTCTCCATTTTCGGTGAAAGCGCGCAAAAAGAAGTGCGGCAAAAAGGCTTTACCGGTATATGAATTTTTTTGTTCTACATAATAGACAGGAAGCTCGGTTTTATAATAATCACCCAGAGTGTACGAGTTTTCGCTCTCCATGTACATCCCGGTTTTTACATTTTTAAACGTATTAGTGTAGGGATACTTAAAATCCACAATCCAAACATCGCTGCTGTCATCACGAACTTCGCTGCTCAATTTGATATTTGTGGCACCTTCATCAGCAACCATAAACTCGCCACTATTTTTATTGCGGATCTGATACAGCACAGAAGTGTCGATAACTGATTTTGGTCGCATATCCACTACTGTTTTTTGGATTTTGCCGGCAGGATAATCTTCAATGATGTTGGTTGTATCACCGCTGAGTTCATACATCGAAAGCACACCTATTTCAGCTTTATCGATGCCCGGATTGTTGCGGATTGTCAGGTTTTCGATTGGCATGTCGTAGGGCAATTCTTCCTTCGCAGCCAATTGGTAATCGGTGAAATCGAATGTTTTAAGATTGGGATCGTTGGCGCTGGCTTGCGTCATATCGTTGTTTTCAAAACGCACATTCCTGGGAGAATTGCACCAGAACACCCAGTGATATTTGCCAATAAACGTATTGTTGATGATAGTAATATCGAAACTGGGCTGGGCATTTCGGTCGATATAAAATGTGCGTGAAGGGATTTTATATTCAAAGACGTTGTTTTCGATATGGATATTGTTGGTGTATTCTTCCATGTGAATCATATCCACGTCTTTGCGATAGCCGATGAAATGATTGTTGGTGATAACCGAATTGCTGCACTTGGAAAATCCAATGCCGGCGCCATCAAAGTAACAGCTATCGACAATCATTTCATTTAGATCCCAAACCACCGGATATTCAGTATTGCCCGCATCATTGGAAATACCCCGCGTATTGTAATACACCTCTGAAAAATTTGGTACAAACAGGCATTTTTTCACAATCACCTGTGGACTGTAATCAACAGGCCCCCTCCTGTTTATATTATATCCACCATCATTATAATTCAGAAACGAGACATGACGAAAACTAATTCCGGCCCCATTGCCGCCAAAGCATTGCAGGTTGCCGCCATCGAAGATCACGTTATTCAATTTTATATTTGTATAGAACTCCGTGTCATTGCTGTTGTTATATGTGGAATGCACAAAGCGGGTAAAGATGTAAGTAACATCTTCTACAGGCTGCAATTTCAGGTTGCAGATACTCACATCGCTTGACCGGACATGAAATAACCGCATATCCTTAAATGTGGTTGCAACCTCGTAAGCCCCATAGGTTTCATCATTTATGTCTGTGGGAAGAATGCCGCTCAGGCATATTCCTTTTGTGATTGTCAGAACAGTATTATCAAAATCATACTCAGCGCTTTTGAATAAAATGGTGTCGCCGGCGCTTGCAGAAGCGACCGCGGCATTGATATTGTTCACCAGGGTGGAGCCTGAAGCGGCCCCATATTCCACATCAAAATCGATAGTTGTCTGCGCATTTATGGGCGCTGTCA
>QQUM01000420.1 GCA_008501545.1 Calditrichota bacterium | reverse complement strand
AGTAGTCCGACAGCGAGCGTGCCTGCCGCAATTCGGATTGAGCTATTGTTTATTAATTCTTTCAGCGATTTCATTGTATTTACCTCGCGTTGCGTTTGGAAATCCTGCAAGGGTTTCCATAATTTAATTCTAATATTATTGAGACTAACGGCCCGTTATGTATTTACGCTGCGCTTCAGCAGTATAATATTCTTTCACGGCGGTCGCTTTTGACATTTCATAGCGCAGGAGTTGCTGTTGCATCCGCAGTACTTCTTCAAAATCCTTCCCGGAGTTGCCGTAAGCCGAATGCAAGAGATCAATCGCTTGCCGCGTCTTGCTAATCTGTTCGCCATACAGAATATGGCGCTGTTTCGCCTGTTCCATTTTGTAATTTGCCAGGTCATAGGCTGATAACAAATTGTTTTCAAGATTACTCTTATTCAGCGTGAATCTGGTTTGGTTCAATCGCGCTTCTTTTACAGCAGCCCGGTACTTTTTCCGGAATAGTGGGATTGTCATTGAAAGCATTGGCATGAATGCATCTTTGCCGTTGTCTGCAATATTTAAATCTGGCCTTTCATCGACGAGAATGTAGCTAAGCCCTATACCGAATTTTGGCAATCCATGCCTGAATGCAGCTTTTTCCTGCGCTTCAGCGGATTTAATTTTAAGGTCAAAAGACTTGAGCATAGGATTTTCAGCAAACAAACTGTCGCCGTCGATCCCTGTTTCCATCCCACTAATATCGAGGGCACTCGCAACCTCAATTGAACTCCATTCCGGACGATTCAGGAGTTTGTTAAAAGCTGTCCGCAGTGGCCTGAGCTTCTCTTTTAACAGCATGATATCTGTCGCCGAATTATCTATCATAATATCAACCCGAATGACATCAACCATGCTGCCTTTTGCGTTGGAGAAAGCCGTTGTCGCCAATTGCTTATAAGTTGTTAGAATTTCATAGTTCTCATTTTGCAATCGCAGCATTTCATTCAATTCGTATAAAGGATACCAGGCAGCAGTGACCTGAAAAAACAACAGGTTTTTCGCATCGAGAAATGCCTGGTATTTGGCTTCCGCGCTTAAAGTAGCCGCATCTTTTTGTGCCGCTAAAGTGCCAAACCAGGGGAACATCTGCGTTAATGAAAAACGTGCTTTCTGCGGCCCGATCCGCGTTTCAACCGGGCTGACAAAATAACCAAATGAAAGGCTCGGATCAGGCAGGGAACTGACTTGGGGGATTCGCTGTAACGCTGCCTCAAATTCAGTGTATTTGGCTTTTAAGCCGGGGTTATTTTTAGCAGCCTGATCCAGATATTTTTCCAATGACTGCGCCATTCCAAAAGACGAAATCATGAAAAATGAGATCACCGCGATGGTGAATCCGAGTCTGGCTGCATTTATATGAAATTTGTATTTCATTATTTTACTCCTCCCCTGTTAAATTTTCGCTCTTCCCGCATACCGTAGAGAACCGGAACAAGAAAATAACTAACTGCGGCGATCACCATACCACCGAAGGAAGGAATCGCCATTGGAATCATAATATCCGCCCCACGGCCGGTTGAGGTGAGGACGGGCAATAATGCAATAATTGTTGTCGCTGTCGTCATAAGCGCTGGCTTAATTCTGCGGTTACCCGCTTCCACAACAGATTGTCGAATTCCTTCGATTGTGTGGGGTTTATTTTTCGCAAAACTTTGATCAAGATAAGTTCCGATTAGCACACCATTGTCGGTTGCGATTCCAAACAAGGCAATAAATCCAACCCAGACTGCCACGCTCAAATTGATTGGGTGCATTTGAAAAAGCAGGCGTATATTTGTGCCAAAAATGGAAAAATTTGCAAACCAGTCCTGCCCATAAAACCAGAGCATCAGGAAACCTCCACAAAAAGCAAGGGCTATTCCTGAAAAAATCATCAGCGAGGTAGTAACAGAACGGAATTGAAAGTATAGAATAATAAAAATGATAAACAGGACCAGCGGAACGACGATAGAGAGCCGTTTCTCTGCCCGGATTTGATTTTCATAACTTCCTGAAAATTTATAGCTTATGCCTGCCGGAACTAATAGATCACCAGTATCTATTTTATTTTGAATAAATCGCTGTGATTCTTCGACCACATCAACTTCGGCATAACCCGGTTTTTTATCCAACAATACATAACCGACCAAAAATGTATCCTCACTTTTGATCACTTGCGGCCCACGCACGTACTCAAAATTCACTAATTCACCCAACGGTACCTGTGCCCCTGTCGGTGTTGGCATGTAGATTTTTTTCAGCGCATCCGGGTCGGTTCGCAATTCTCGGGGGTAGCGCACCCGCACTGGAAACCGTTCGCGGCCTCGACAGTAGAGGTGATATTCATGCCGCCGATGGCCGTCTCGATAATTTGCTGCACATCTTCGACGTTCAGGCCGTAGCGTGAAATTGCCTCACGATCGATGTTGAGGTGCAGGTAGGGCTTACCGACAATCCTGTCTGCAAAAACAGCTTCAGTTTTAACGGAAGGCACCTCTTTAAGAATGGATTCCAGTTTCATGCCGAAATCTTCGATAGTTTTGAGGTCGGGACCATAGACTTTTATTCCCATCGGAGCGCGCATACCTGTTTGCAGCATCACCAGCCGTGTTTCGATGGGCTGAAGTTTCGGTGCAGAAGTAACACCCGGAATCTTTGTCGAACGCACAATTTCATTCCAAATATCATCCGGGGAACTTATCTGATCTCGCCAGTTACGGAAGTATGTGCCGGAACCATCCGCAATCAAATCTGATGCGGAGATCCCTTGCGAAAGAGCATCCTCATTTGAAATTGTATCGCCTGATGCGAGAACGAACCGGTTGTCACGGTCAACTTTGAAGCGTTGCCGGTGCCCTTTTTCATCGACCATGAATTCCGATTTGTAGTTGATTATATTTTCATACATGGAAATTGGCGCCGGATCGAGAGCCGATTCCACTCTCCCCAGCTTGCCGACAACGAGTTCAACTTCAGGAATATTTGCAAGCAGCATATCCAGTTGCTGCACAACCCGTTTGTTTTGTGAAATTCCAGCGTGAGGCATGGACGTTGGCATGAGTAAAAAACTGCCCTCATCAAGAGAAGGCATAAATTCTTTACCGATCCCTGG
>QQUM01000023.1 GCA_008501545.1 Calditrichota bacterium | reverse complement strand
ATCCTGACGGGAGTTCAGCCACCGAATCACCATGGCTCATCCACACTTGTGTACCGTCGGGCATTTCAGCAAAAACATCGCGATCATCGACAATATCAAGGACGGCACGACCGTATTCACGACGTGCTGCTGGTGATACTTTGCCGCCTTTGTGTTGCACAATCAATTGCAATCCGTAACAAATTCCAAGGATTGGCATACCCAGTTCGAATATGCCTTCATCAGGATGAGGCGCGCCTTCAGCATACACACTGTTCGGGCCACCGGACAAAACGATGCCCTTTGGATTGATTTTTTTTATTTCTTCGAGAGAGGTAAAATACGGTTTGATTTCACCATACACACCAATTTCACGAATTTTTCGGGCGATGAGTTGTGTGTATTGTGAACCAAAGTCAAGTATGAGTATTGAATCAGTATGCAGTTCAGACATGTAAATTCCGTGAAAGGTGTACTATAACTCCCAGCCCCTGAGATCATTTAGAAAATTATAATTTGTCAAATCATAATGCAGCGGAGTTATTGAAATATATTTCTGCGCAATTGCGACATCATCGACTTCAGGTTCTTTTTCAACATCAACCTTGGAACCGGTCAACCAGTAATAAACATGGTTGCGAGGATCAGTTCGCTTATCATAATGGTCCTCATACTCCGACCGCCCCTGTCTGGTTATTTTTACGCCATTGATTTCTTTATCATCAGCGACGTTGGGCACATTTACGTTGAGACAGGTTCCAACAGGTAATTTATTTTCCAGCATATGTGGCAGAAGTTTTTTCGCAAAAGCAGCTGCTATTTTAAAATTCGGATCTGTGTATGTGGCCAGTGAAACTGCGAATGACGGGATACCAAGTATATTTCCTTCTGTCGCAGCTGAAACCGTTCCGGAGTAAATTACATTAATACCTGAATTTGAGCCAAGGTTTATACCGGAAATCACCGCATCGGGTTTGCGGTTCAGAATAGCGTAATAAGCAATTTTCACACAATCTGCGGGCGTACCATTTACTGCATAGCCGAAGAATTCCCCGTTTTTTTCAAAATCAAAAACCCGCAGCGGATCGGCAATCGTTATCGCGTGACCGGCAGCACTGCGTTCGCTATCCGGCGCAACGATTACGACATCTGCAATTTCCTTGATCGCCAGACTCAGTTCATAAAGACCGGGGGCAAATATGCCATCATCATTGGTCAAAAGGACATAGGGTTTCATATTTTAATTTTTCGTTTCTTCATCCACGTCAATTGCTGGAGATATCTCGGCAGTTTCTTTGTTTTTAGGATCCAGCATGCCATTGCCAAGGGCAGGATCGATTTCATCGTGACAAAGCACATTCAGGATTTTACCGATTTCTGCTTTCATGTCTTTACGACTGAAAATCGCATCGATAAATCCATGTTTTAACAAGAACTCCGAACGCTGAAATCCCTCAGGTAAATCTTCACCAATCGTTTGTTTGATGACCCGCGGACCGGCGAAACCGATTAAGGCGCCAGGCTCGGCGATATTGACGTCACCCAACATGGCATAACTCGCTGTTACACCGCCCGTCGTCGGATCTGTGAGAATAGAGACAAAAGGTAAACCAGCCCTGGCTAACAAGGCAAGTTTGGCTGAAGTTTTTGCCATCTGCATCAAACTGACTGCACCTTCCATCATTCGGGCGCCACCGGAAGCGGAAATTAAAATAAGCGGCGCTTTTTCCTTGATAGCAATATCGATAGCCAAAGAGATTTTTTCACCAACAACAGACCCCATGCTCCCACCGATAAATGAAAAATCCATAACACAGAGCACAACCGGTCGTTTGTTCATCTTGCCACGTGTGCTCAGCAATGCGCTTTTTTTGCCCGTCTTTTTAACAGCAGCTTTAATTTGGTCGCTGTATTTTTTCTTTGCCCTGAACTTTAAAAAATCGATAGAGGTTATTTCCTCATGAAATTCGGCAGCGGTTCCTTCATCCAGCAGTAACTTAACATACCCATCCGCGGAAATACGAAAATGGTGGCTGCAGTGAGCACACACATTTGCATTTCGCTCCAATTCTAACTTATAGATTATCTCACCGCACCCCGGGCATTTCAGCCATAAATCCGGGATATCTTTTTTCTTTTGTGAAATAATCCCCTGGGCATTGCGTCTAAACCATGCCATAACATATTCCTTTATTAAATTTTAATGTGTGGTCAATATAAAATCTGAAGGCGTATAGTGCAAATTAAAATCTATCATAGCACCGACTTGATTTCCGCGAAACTCCTCAGATTTTCGCTGTCGTGTAAAACGGCTTCACATAATTTGGTTCCAGCGAATCGAGATCATCCGCTTTGCCTTCAGCAAACTTCTCCGCAGCTATCGCTGCAACGTTTAAAGCACCAATTTGCCAAAACTGTTCCGGAATTACTTTAATTCCGTCGATATGGGCTGCTTGTAAGGCCGAAACACCCGGTCCGGCAACGTAAGCGACACCGCCTGCCCACGACGAAAAATCGGTCAGCAAAAGAGCCTGTGCATTTTCAATTGTGCGCAGTTCATCCGCTTCGCTCTTGTAAGCTGCCACATAGATTTCACCTTTACGCGACGGCAAAACCACGGTAAATCGATCGTACAATCCAATTAGACTTCTCGCAATAGCCGACGTTGTCGGTATGCCTGCGATTGGCAAGCTGTGAGCGAATGCAAGCCCTTTTGCCAGAGACATGCCGATCCGCAAACCGGTGTAGCTTCCCGGTCCGGAAGAAACACCAATTCCTTGCAATTCAGACCAGTTCACACCGGAGGTCACCATCAATTTATCAACAAGTCCTGCCAGTATTTCGGCATGAATGCGTGCTTGTTTGTGGCGGTATTCCGCAACCAAGTCACCATCATGAACCAATGCCACCGCACAGGTTTTAGTCGATGTTTCGATTCCTAAAACAGTCATTGTTTACTCAAGTTCTGCGTATCAAAAGAGTTCGCGCTGTCGGGCGGTTCGCGTAGTCAGGCCCGTCCAGATGTATTTCATACCGTTCTGCTGGCAAAAGGTTTTGTACACGCTCCGGCCATTCGATAAAACAAATTCCCCCACTTTGCACATATTCGTCAAAACCAATGTCGGTTGCCTCTCCTTCATG
>QQUM01000299.1 GCA_008501545.1 Calditrichota bacterium | reverse complement strand
TTACGGAACCGGCCGGAAAGGAGGGGCAAAATGAACCAGGCAGAAATGGATAAGCTGGCCGCCGCTCCCAACAGCTGGCACATGATAAGCGCTCTCCCAAGCATTGGATTGATGTGTGCCCTGCTTATCGTCACGACTTATGAACTGACCTTCGAAACCATCAAAAAAAATAAAGCTGAAGTTTTGGAAAGGGCAATTTTCAAAGTACTGCCCGGTTCAGAAATGAAAACAACTTTTGCCGTTGCCGATGGACAGGTTGAAAAGCTGGTCGGAGAAGGTAAAGGCCAACAAAAATATTACGCAGGTTACGATGCAAATGGCCAACTCATCGGAATTGCCCTTGAAGCCGCAGGTCAGGGATTTCAGGACGTCGTGCGTGTCCTTTACGGCTATTCACCAGAAAAAAAGGCCATTGTCGGTATGCAGGTTTTGGAAAGTAAAGAGACACCAGGCCTGGGTGATAAAATCGAAAAAGATGATGCTTTTCTCAATAACTTTGAAGCGCTGGATGTTTCACTTGATTCCAACGGTGAAAACTTAAAAAACGAAGTCATATATGTCAAAAACGGGACGAAATCCAATCCCTGGGAAATCGACGGAATCACCGGTGCAACGATATCATCAAAAGCTATCGCAGCCATTTTGCAAGCAAGTGCATCAGAAAATGTGCCGGTGTTGAACAAAAATTTGGAAAAACTTAAGAATTAAAAACGACTAACTCGATCAAAACTATGAACACAACCACCAACAAATTAGACACAGATACTTTTATCAAAGGGCTGTGGAAAGAAAATCCTGTATTTGTGCAAGTACTTGGCATGTGTCCGGTGCTGGCTGTAACAAACAGCGCAACAAATGGCCTTGCTATGGGATTGGCAACTGCTTTTGTGCTCATCATGTCCAGTACACTCGTTTCACTCCTGCGTAACTTTATTCCCAAACAAGTACGCATCGCGACCTTCATTCTCATTATCGCAACATTTGTTACCGTTGCTGAATACCTGATTCAGGCCATCAGTATTGAAATACACAAAGCGCTGGGCGCGTTTATTTCACTTATTGTGGTGAATTGCCTGATTCTTGGACGTTCTGAAGCCTTCGCTTCAAAAAATACTGTCGGCAAGTCCATTCTCGATGCGGCCGGTATGGGTGTTGGTTTTACTTTCGCTCTGCTCTGCCTGGGTGGTGTTCGTGAGATTTTAGGAAATGGCTCCCTATTTGGTTTACCCGTGTTTGGGCAAGGTTTCGAACCCTGGATTTTAATGATTTTGCCAGGCGGCGGTTTCTTCACATTGGGCGCCTGGCTTCTGTTATTTAATTATATGAAAGAGCGCAAGGCAACCAAAGCGCAGGAGGCGACAGCATGAGTGAATCACTGAGTTATATTTTTATCAATGCCTGCCTGGTGAATAATTTTGTCCTCGCCTATTTTCTCGGTATCTGCCCATTCCTTGGTGTTTCCGGTAATATCGGTACAGCCTCACGTATGGGTGGCGCAGTTATGTTTGTGATGCTTGTGAGTTCGATGTGTGCATACGGAATTCATATGTTATTGGTCGCCATAGACGCGCCATTTTTACAGCTCATTTCATATATCGTGGTTATTGCCTCGACCGTGCAATTGGTCGAAATGATCATCAAAAAATTCAGCCCGGCGCTATTTCGTGCTCTGGGCATTTTTCTTCCATTGATTACGACCAACTGTGCAATTCTGGGCCTGGCATTATTTCAGACCAACAAAGGATATGACTTCATCCAAAGTCTGGTTTATGCACTGGGTGCCGGAGCTGGATTCACAATCGCACTTGTCATCATGGCTGGTATCCGGGAAGATCTGGACATCGCCGACACGCCGAAAGTTGTCCGCGGCACTGCCATCGTCCTGATGGTCGCTGGTTTGCTTTCGTTGACCTTTATGGGTTTCGCAGGACTGGGAGGCTAATGTATGGAACGCTGGATGTCGTATCTCATTGCGATCGGATTGATCGTCGGCATGATGCTGGTATGGAGCCTGATCCAGGCGGGTTGGCGTAAAGTATTTGCAGCAGGCTCAGTTAAAGATGTCCTTTCCATGCGTGGTGGCTGTGGATCCTGCATGACACATGGCTATTGCGTGAAGGATGAAAGTGAACGATGTGATTCAGGTATAAAATGATTAAACTGACAAGAGAAAATAAAGAAGCCATTGTCGAAGAGCTTAAAATTTATTTTCGAAATGAAATGGACCAGGAAATTGGCGGTCTGGAAGCCGAATTTCTGCTTGATTTTTTCTTGTCTGAAGCCGGTGGATATATTTACAATCAGGCGTTGCAGGATGTGCAGGCCGTAATTGCAAAACACATGGATTCGATTACGGACAAAATTTATGAGTTAGAGAAGCCAATTCGTACACGATAATTGTGCCAATGGCACATGCTAAATGTGATTTCTAGCAATTGATGTTCTATTAGCAAAAATAAAATTTTAATACATTTCAAAACGAAGCAAGAGGTTAGGAAAATGAGCCAATTACAAGACATGGACACAACAAATAGATTTTATGCTACCGTAAAATCAACCAAAAGGATCACCCCGGAGAATTCGGATGAAGAAGTAAAAGATTTAATTCTCGAACTTGACGAAGGCGCTAACATGCACCTGGACGCCGGTCAAAGTGTCGGTGTATTGGTTCCCGGTCCGCATGCATTCGGTAACAAGGAACACCTGCGTCTTTATACTGTTGCCAATGCAACAAACGGCGATAAAAAAATCAACCTGTGTGTCAAACGCTGCAATTACATCGACGAATTCAGTGGTGAACGCTACAAGGGTGTTGCTTCCAATTATCTTTGTGACCTGGAACCGGGTGCTAAAATCGAACTGACCGGCCCTTACGGCTCCCCTTTTCCAATTCCGGATGAAAAAACCGCCGACATTATCATGGTTGGACTGGGAACAGGCATTGCGCCATTCCGCGCCTTCATCAAAAATCTCTATAAAAAGCACAAAAAATGGGAAGGCAAAATTCGTTTGTTTTACGGACAGCGCACCGGTGTCGACATGCTTTATATGAATGACGAAAAAGATGATTTCACGATGTACTACGACAAAGAAACATTCAAAGCATTTCTGGCCGTAAGCC
>QQUM01000481.1 GCA_008501545.1 Calditrichota bacterium | reverse complement strand
CTGGGTTGGAATGTTTTTGGGGCTATTTTTTATTACCGGTTTTTTCACACTTGGTTATTTTATTCTCGTAATCAGCAATGTGTACAAACAAGAAAAACCGGAATTACCAGATTGGAAAAATTTATCGGAGATTTTTGTCGATGGCCTGGTTGGAGCAATCGTGCTGCTGGTCTATTTTATTCTATCCGCTATAATAATTATCCCGCTTATTCTTCACTTCGCATTAAATGATTACATAGACGACTTAACCAAAGGCCTGAGTATAACATCGGTCGTCATTCTTGGTTTGTTGTTGCTCTCGTTGCTCTCAAATCTTGGGCTTATCATCTGGGCGATGACGAAAGATTTTATCAAGGCGATAAATCCAGTTGGATTTCTAAATCTTTTACGAAACAAAATCGGCATGCTGCTCGGCATCATTATTTTTACATTCATCTTGAGTGCAATTCTGTTTTTGGGTGGCCTGGGTATCATTTCACCGTTTCTGCTTTTTTGGGGTTCAGTTGTGCAAGCCCATTTGTTCGGGCAGCTTGTTCGGGATGTGCAGCTCAATAACACGCATGCCGTTAATCCAAAACCAGTGCAATAAACAGGATAAACCAGCGAGAATGAGCCACAATATTAAATTTGGTAAAATAAGCTTCCTCCTATTTTTGGGTCTGGTAACCTTCTTTTATTTGATCTCAACAACGCTCAATGATATTTATTACGTTATTACCAATCCAGTTGTCGGATTTACGCCTGTCAAGAATGAAGAAACGAACAAGATCACCGTTGGTAAAATGATTCCCAACGGTCCGGCTTCCCGGGCGGGAGTCCGTGTCGGGGATGTGATTTTACGTTTTAACAGCACAGATTTTAACAATCCGGAATCGCAGCTTACTGTTTTCAATGACATCGAAGTTGGTGATATTGTCCAGATGTCAATTATGCGCAACAATACGATTCGTGAAATTTCCTTTGAAGTGCAACGGCATCTGCTCGTCCACACAAAAACAGTGCTGCTGCAATTGCTGCCCGGCCTCATCTTCTGCTATATGCTCTGCATTATCGGGATATTTGTATTTCTCAAACAAATTCAACAACCCACTGCTCATGTATTTTATCTCATGCTCCTGGCGTGGGCCGTCGCGATGATGCATTTTGTCTTTTCGCTCGGAAATCCCAGCAGTATCTTTCCGGTATGGACAGAGATTTTTATCAATCCAACTATGCCCCTGGCCGCCGGGCTCATGCTGCATTTCTACCTGATTTTTCCCGTACCGAAAAATATTTTCAGGAGATTTTCAGCTCCTATTCTATTCGCAGCTTATGCACCGGCACTTATCTTGCTTGTTGCACAAATTATCTTTGGTTTCAACACACCGTATACTGTGCCGCGAACACATCAAATCTGGATTTACAGTCTTATTCCAGTTTTCCTCGCCGCGATCTTAGTTCTGATCCATTCGATCTGGAGAGCCCCAACGCCATATGCACGCAGGCAGGCACAGATAGTTTTTGTCGGAACCATAATTGGCCTCGGTTTGCCAGCAGCCGGTTTTTTCTTTCTTTCCCATTATTATTCACCCGTTTATTTGCTAACACTTATCTGGCCTATTTCCCTGGCGTATGCTATTGTTAAACACCGTTTTATGAATGTTGATGTTATTATTCGAAAAGGCGTGGCGTATGCGGTCATGTCCGGATTCGTAATTGCCGCATATTTTATACTCGTTGTCGGTATAGGCCAGGTCTTTATAACTCTTGCCGGCACACAGAGCCAGCTCGTCATCATCATATCAACATTGCTAATTGCACTGGCTTTTAATCCCGTCCGGCAGCGTGTAAAAGAATTTATCGACAGGCGGTTTTATCCGGCACGTTATACGTACCGGGAATCGCTGCGCAAATTCAGCCATGAACTCGTCAATATTGTGGATCTGCAAAAACTGCTGAATATGCTTGTCGAGTTTCTTTCCACAAATATCGGGATCAATCCAATCGTCCTCATCTGGTACAATCCCGATGATAAATTCTTTTTTATTCGCGAAGCAGTTGGCATCGATGTGCCGCATGCCCAATCATTGGCGCACGATAATTATGTTATCTCGCGGCTGTTGCAAACGAAACAAATTGTCGACCTGACAGCAATTCGGCATAAACAATCTACACTGGCAAATGACGAACTGGTTTTTTGGGAAGATCTGAGCGCTGAAATTGTGCTGCCGCTCTATTCGCGCAAGGGCATGGTCGGCGCATTGATTCTGGGCCAAAAGAACGAAAAAGAACCTTATGATAATGACGATATCAACCTATTGGAGATGCTCAGCGATCAAATCCAGATTGCTGTTGAAAACGCGCTATTGACGGATGATTTGCGTGAACAGGAACGGCTTCGGAAAGAACTCGAGGTGGCGCGCCGAATTCAACTGAGCCTTCTGCCACAGTCTGACCCGGTTGTCCCGGGATTGGATGTAAGCGGCATTTCGATACCCGCGATGGAAGTTGGCGGCGATTATTACGATTATCTCAATATAAATGAAGAGAGCTTTTGCGTTGTCATTGGTGATGTCAGTGGCAAGGGCACCTCCGCAGCATTGTACATGTCGCAACTCAAAGGGATGCTCAAAGCACTTTCCCATCAAAAACAGTCACTGGCGCATATGGCGTCAGAGTTAAATACCCTTACATTTAATAATCTCGAAGCAAAGTCATACATTACGCTCATGCTGGCTTCATTCCAGATGAAGAAAAATGAAATACGCCTGATACGTGCGGGCCATCTTCCCCTTTTGCATCACCGGAAAAGCGACAATCAGACCGCCATTATCACACCCAAAGGCATCGGTGTTGGACTGGATCCCGGCAAAGTATTCTTTGAAGAAATCGAGGAAATGAAAATAAAATTTGAACCGGGTGATATATTCGTTCTCACAACAGATGGTATTATTGAATCCGTGAATGATCTCGAAGAAGAATTTGATTTTACTTCTTTGCAGGATCTCATGCGCCGGCACAGGTTTACATCTGCTCGGGAATGCCGGGATAGTATCCTCAAAGAAGTGCGCGCTTTTTCAAACAACGGCGAGCAAAAAGATGATATGACACTCGTGGTTGTGCGTGTACCGGAATGAATGTT
>QQUM01000560.1 GCA_008501545.1 Calditrichota bacterium | reverse complement strand
CATGGCCATCGGCATGTCCCCCTGCAGCTTGCTGTTATAGATTTCCACAGTGAGGACACGGTAGTCGCCGCCAAAAAGGAAGGGAGCACTAAATGATGCCATGCTTATCATAAATACAAGAATTGCAGCTGAACTTATCGCGGTGCGCAATTGTGGAAAAATCACCCGCCCCAATACAATTGGGTAGCTCGCACCAAGACTCTGTGCTGCTTCGATGGCGGCGCCGTCCATGCGTTGAAAAGCTGCCCTGGTGAACAGGAAAAAATAGACATAAAAACTGTAAGCATGCACAAAGATAATTGCGCTCAGCCCTTCCAGATAAAATGGGGGTGTGGACAATTCGAAGATATATTGCAGGAACCTGGGAATAATTCCACTTTCGCCCAAAAGAAATACAAAAGCCACGACGCCGACCAGTGGAGGAAGGACGATTGGAAGCGTCGCCACTGCAGAGAGAAAAGATTTCGCCGGCAAGTCCACACGCTCGAATAAAAACGCCAGCCCAACACCGATTAATCCTGCAAAAAATACACTTGCGAGGGAAATCCAGACACTTCCCCAGAGTGCGCCAAGATACGGTGAATTCCAATCCCAAAAGTGAGCATAATTGCTTAAGGAGCGCTTCGCTTCGACGATTGTACTGCGATCGACAAGATGCAGTAGAGGATACAAAACCGTGATGAAAAGGATGCCGAGAACCAGCCAGCGTGCCGGATGTATATTTTGGATTATCCCGGAAATAGAACCGAATTTATCTTGTTTTAAATATTTCACAACGATATTTCTTAAAAAACGATGAGTTTTTCCAAAGGAAGTCTAATTGGTATCGCCTCCCCTATTTTGAGTTTTTGCGACGTATTTTGGATAGGAGAAATTGCTTCAATTTGCATTTCCCCCACCTGCAACACCACTTCTTCGTATGCCCCGGTATATGTCAATTTGCAAATCTTCCCTTGAAAATGCGGTTCCTGGGCGAACAATTCGACGTCATGTGGTCGAAAGGCAATTGTGACCTCCGTCCCCGGTTCAAGTCCGTTTCGACGAACACGTACTTTCACATTTTCAGTTAATTGCACAACGCCGTGTTCCAAGGCTCTGGCCTGTAGAAAATTCGCACGCCCTAAAAATGCCATAACTTGCCTTGAGTTGGGCTGGTTAAAGACTTCACGCGGCGTACCGATTTGCACACATTTTCCGGTAAAAAAAACCGCCATGCGATCGCTTTGTGTCAGTGCTTCTTCCTGGTCATGGGTTACATAAAATGTTGTAATGCCAAGTTTTTTTTGCAAGGCACGAATGCGTTCTCTGGTTTCCACCCGTAACTTTGCATCGAGGTTGCTAAGCGGTTCGTCCAGCAGCAAAATCTGTGGCTCTATCACCAGAGCACGTGCCAGGGCGACGCGCTGTTGCTGACCGCCGGACAAAGCGCTCACAGCCCGGTTTTCGTACCCGGCCAGATCGACTTCTCGCAACGCATTCGATACACGTGGCGCTATGTCAGATTTTTCTACTTTTCTGGCTTTCAGTCCAAAAGCGACATTTTCACTAACGGAGAGATGGGCGAAGAGCGCATAATTTTGAAAAACCATCCCGACATTCCGATTCTGCGGTTTTGTATTCGTCATGTCTTTTTCATTGAAAAATATTTTGCCGGCGGAAGGTGTTTCAAAACCAGCCAGCATGCGCAGTGTTGTTGTTTTCCCGCATCCGCTGGGGCCAAGTAAACTGAAGAACTCCCCTTCTTCTACTTCAATGTTGACATTGTCGACGGCTTGTACAGTATCAAAAATTTTGCTGATGCCTTGCAAACGAACCCGGGCCATAATTATTGGCCCTGGTTTCGTATATTTTCGTCCCAGTAACGCATCCATTCGTTACTTTTTTCCGCAAAAAGCTTCCAGTCCATTGGGATGGCATTAATGGGTTCACGCATCCACTCGGGCAACTTTTCTTTGTCAATGTCACTTCGTGCAGGAATACGGTAATATTTGTGAGCCTGCTGGACTAATGCTTCTTTTGACGTCACGAATTCATAAAATTTTTGTGCCAGTTGTCGGTGCTTTCCACCCCGCACCAGGGCGATACAGTCGGTTACGATCACCGTTCCGCTTTTCGGCATCACGAAATCAAACGGGTAGTTGTTGACATTGTTCTGCAACATGATATCAGGCATGTTCCAAAGAGTTACTTCACTTTCACCGCGTGCCAGTTTGATATAAAGCATAGTTTGATCTGCTGCATAACTATGTGTGTTTTTATCCAATTTTCGCAACCACTCGAAACCGTCTTCTGCTGTGTTGCCGTTGCGCAGGGATTCTAATATTCGTGAGATGAAAATCGCCCGCATCGTCCCACTGGCCAAAGGGCTGCGAATGACTATTCGATCTTTCCATTCCGGCTGCAAAAGTTCATCCCAATCCTGTGGTGCTGTTTCCTCCGTCAGTTTTTCTGTATTAAATCCAATAACTTCCGGTGTCAGAAATGTTCCATACCAAAAATGATGCTCACCACGGTATTGTGATTCAATGCCCGCAGCCCAGGTCGGTTCATACACCGAAAGTAAGCTTTCCGCTGCAGCCTGCATGAAAAGCGGCGCCGGAGCACCCCACCAAACTGATGCTTGTGGATTCGCTTTTTCACTGCGTATCCGGTCGAGCGCATCTTGTGATCCCATATCAATACTGTAAACGCGGACATTCGGATTTTCTTTTTCAAATGCCTCGACAAATTCTTCAACCAGCTCTTTTCCATGAGTTGTATAGACGACGAGGTTCGTCTTGTCGTCACTGCAAGCTGCAATGGTTAAAAATAAAACTAAACCAGGTACAATATTTTTCATGATGCGCATAAATTTCCTTTTTGATAACACAACTGAAGATTTTTGAGAAAGACAAAGTAAGCAAAAGAATGTTTAAGTGCAAAAAAAGATCGACTGATATAAAAAAGCCCCGCTGCAAAAATAATGAATTCTGCGCGGGGCTTAAAATCGATTTAATGGAGAATCTACAAAATAATCTCCTGCAGCTTTCGTTTTCCATCGATAACAAACTCAAGAAAACAGGCGCCGTCAGGCAAATCTTTCGAATATTTTTCTTTGAATTCGAACGTGTGTTCGCCAGCAGAAAACG